>DYGR01000048.1 GCA_020724545.1 Candidatus Methanoperedens nitratireducens | reverse complement strand
TCGCTTAACCTTTGCGTTAAAAAGGGCGAGGTCTTTGGGTTTGTAGGTCCAAACGGCGCTGGCAAGACCACCACAATGAAGATGCTGATAGGCTTGCTTGAACCAAGCAGCGGATCGGGAAAAGTTGCAGGCTTTGACATTGTAAGAGAGGTAATAAAGATAAGGGAAGCAACAGGAGTTTTGCCTGAGCCTGCTGGCTATTACGATAATCTTACCGCAAAGCAGAACCTGAGGTTCTATGCAAAGCTCTATGATATCGATGAAAAGACAAGGGAGAAGCGGATTGTTGATTTACTTGAACTGGTGGGTCTTGAGCGTGCCATCGACCAGCGAACAGGCGGATTTTCAACAGGTATGAGAAAGCGCTTTGGTCTTGCCCAGGCGCTGATAAACGAGCCAGGTGTTCTTTTCCTGGATGAGCCTACAAGCGGAATAGATCCATTAGGTGCGCAGATGATGCGGGATTTGATTAAGAAGCTCAGCAAGGAGAAGGGTGTGACGGTATTTTTGAGCAGCCACAGCATGGCTGAGGTTGAGGAGATATGCGACAGGATTGGTGTTATAGCAAGGGGTAAGCTTCTTGCTACAGGTACTGTGGATGAACTCAGGGATAAGGTGAGGGAAAAGGTAGGAGTAAGATATGCACTTGAGGTACAGGATTTGCCGGTGCAGAGGGTTATAGAGGGATTAAAAGAACTTAAAGGCGTGCGCTCGGTCGAGGCAGTGAACGGTCATATCTCGCTGCTGACGGATATGGGTGCGCGCATGGAGATAGCGAAGGCGATGAAGTCCATGGGAGGAACCATATCCATGTTCGAGGAGGAGAGAATGGATTTACAGAGGGTGTTCCTTAAGCTGATAGAGGCGGCATAAGGCTGAAGGGGCAAAATTATGAGGGGAAATCTTGAAAATATTTTCGTGGTAGCGCAGAAAGAGTTTGCCGACAGTATCTGGAGTCCGAGGTTCTATTTGATTCTTGGGATATTTATGATTGCACTTCTTGTGAATGGTTATCAGGCGGGACAGAATATATCGGGTATGGGCGGGAGATTCTTTGCAGGACTCTCTCCTCTTACGATGGGTTTTATGGGTTTCGCTTCTCAAATGAACTTGCTTGGCCCTTTGATAGCAATTGTACTTGGATTCGATGCCATAGTTAAGGAAAGAAAATCAGGCTCACTTAATGTGCTTCTGACTCATCCTGTCTACAGGGACCAGGTGATTACAGGCAAGCTCATCGGTATGATGGTCACGCTTGGTTTTGTTGTTATTATTGCGGTTGGAGCATCCACGGGTGTTATGCTTGGTATATCGGGAATAACAGTATCATCAGAGCTTATCAGCAGGATAGTAGTATTTATAATGCTGGCATTTTTGTTCATGTTGAGTTATCTTGCGCTCTCTGTAGCAGCATCCACGTTTACTGGGGAATCATCGGATTCACTTATTTACAGCATAGCGGTATGGCTGGTGCTGGGTCTGCTGCTGGGTATGATAGCTTACACGGCAGCAGGGATAATTACAGGGCAGCAGAGGATGTTTGAGGTATCTTCTGATGATCCATCTTCCATGGAAAAAATGGAAAAAAGAAATAAAATTACACGGAATATTATGTCCTTATCCCCTTCTACACATTTTACTGAACTTATAAACGGACCTCAGATATCTGGAGGATATATTGTTACATCTGCCGGAGGGGCAGGCGAGAGGCCATCTGAGATGCGCGGCCTCTTTGACACAGGTTTTACTCTTGGCCACTGGGTGGAGCAGAACTGGGTTAACCTGGTTGTGTTGATCGTAATCCCTGTAATCCTGTTATTAGTGTCTTATATGGCGTTCATGAGGCAGGACATAACCCTGTAGGGTTGCTGTAGACATAATTTATTGGTTATAGGGCGGTATATGAATAAAGAGAAGATAGGCATCTGAACTGGGCCAAATAGCAATAGTTTAATAATAAAAAGGCTTAATGAGCATCATTTAAGCCTGTAAGGATTTACAGGAACAAATCTTCTGGAGAATATAACTAAATGGAGCTTCCTGTCGTACACCTGCCTGATATCCAGGCAAACCAGCCAGATATTCCCCTTACACTGACAAGAGTCGGGGTAACAGATGTCAAGAAACTTGTTGAAGTAGCAAGAAAGGATAAACGTCCTATCGTGCTTGTATCAACATTTGATATCTTTGTTGATCTGCCGTCTGATCGGAAAGGCGCTAATCTCTCAAGGAATTTTGAGGCCATAGATGAGGTGCTTGAAGAAACGATCAGATCGCCTGTTTACGAGATAGAGGATCTATGCGGAGAGATCTCAAGAAGACTCATCGACAGGCATGAGTATGCCCTGCACGCCGAGGTCAGGATGAGGAGTGAGTATATCATCAAAAGAGAGACCCCAAAGACAAAAGTAAAATGCCAGGAGGTTGTGAATATCTTTGCTGAGGCCAGGGCGATCAGGGAGGAAGAACCAGAGGTGAGAAAGCTCGTTGGAGCTGAAGTCCTCGGGATCACGGCATGTCCCTGCGCCCAGGAGATCATGCGGGATATAGCAAAAAAGGAGTTAAAGGCCCTTGGCGTTGAGAAAGAAGTTGTCAGGAAATTCCTGAATCGGGTACCCATGCCCACGCACAACCAGAGAGGGCGCGGGATCATCTCAATCGAGGTTCATGACAACAACTCTGTTTCTATTGATAAGATCATTAATATTATTGAGAACTCAATGAGCTCCCAGATGTTTGAGTTATTAAAGAGATCAGATGAGGCAGCGGTTGTAGAGCTGGCACATAATAACCCTAAATTCGTGGAAGACTGCGTGCGTACCATGGCACAAAAAATTGTGAAGGAATTTCCTGAGCTGCCTGATGATTCTATTATAACAATCAAACAGATCAATGAGGAAAGTATCCACCGCCATAATGCATTTGCAGAGCGCAAATCTACATTAGGGGAATTAAGACATGAGATTAATAGATACTATTAAGCTACATTTAAAACTGCAATAATAAGTTTTAATATCAGCAAACCCCATCTTAGCCCCAAATGTTAAAGCGCGAGAATATCCTCATCGAGGCTCTCCCGTATATCCGTAAGTTCTACAATTCCATTATGGTAATCAAGATGGGTGGCCATGCAATTATCGATCCTGTAATAATGGATCAGATAGTGCAGGACATCGTGTTATTGAGATTCGTGGGTATCCGTCCAGTGATCGTACACGGCGGCGGCCCTGAGATCACGGAAAAGATGGAGCGCATGGGAAAGAAGCCTGAGTTTGTTGCTGGCCTTCGGGTTACGGATAACGAGACCCTTGAGATTGCACGAATGGTACTGGTAGGCAACGTCAATACCAAGATAGTTTCCCTTGTAAATAAACACGGGGGAAAGGGTGTTGGCCTCTCAGGAAGCGACGGCTGGCTTATTGTGGCCAGGAAGCTCGCTCCGCAGCGTATAACAATCGAAGGGGTCGAGAGAGAGATCGACCTTGGCTGGGTAGGAGAAACAGAGGTCATCAACCCGGAATTATTGATGATTCTTACAGACAATGGATACATCCCTGTCATATCACCTATAGCAACCGATGAGAGAGGTAATGATCTGAACGTGAACGCCGATACTGTTGCAGGAGATATAGCAGCTTCATTGAGAGCAAAAAAATTAATATCCCTGACAGATGTCCCTGGTATCCTGAAAGACCCCGGAGATCCAAAATCCCGTATCTCCAGATTTGCGCTTGATGAGATCGAAACACTCATAAAGAGCAACACCATAAGCGGTGGAATGATACCAAAGGTAGTATCAAGCGCAGCTGCGGTCAAAATTGGAGTCGGGCAGGTCCATATAATCGATGGGAGCATGCCTCATTCCCTGCTGCTCGAACTGTTTACGGACGAGGGTATTGGAACAATGATATATAGAAAAGAGTGAATTATTGTGAGCAAAGTAAAACCTGTAAAGGGAGAGAAGAAGAAAGAAGAAGTAGAGAAGAAAGAAGAGCCTGTAGTTAAACCCATAACGCCTGATGAGCGAAAGCGAACTTTAATTGAAGGAATCAAAAAAACTGTTTTCCCTTCGTTCATTGGTGCAGCCTTTGCGTTATTGTTTTTCCTGAGATTTGGTGCTGCAACTGAAATATCCTGGTTTTTGGTCGTTATATTAGTAGTGTTCGGCTCATATTACATACAGAGATTTGCATACCCTTCACTTGGTGTCAGGGTAAAGGAATTTGAGATAAAGGACTGGCTGTATGTGGAGTTTTTAACTATTATATTCCTGCTGGTTTTCTGGGTTCTTCTATTAAATTAGGGTGGTGTGTTTTATGAGAAAAAGACTTGCTATTTTAGACCGTGATAGATGCCAGCCCAGGCTGTGCGATTATCAATGCATCAAGTTCTGTCCAAGGGTACGCACGGGTGATGAGACAATTATAATAGGTGAAGATGGCAAGCCCATTATCTCAGAAGAACTATGCACTGGATGCGGTATATGCGTTAAACGCTGCCCTTTTGATGCGATTACGATCATCGGCCTTCCTGAGAAGCTTGAAGAGCCCACGCACCGCTATGGCATAAACGGGTTTGTTCTGTACGGGCTCCCTGTTCCCACGGCTGGGAAAGTAACAGGTATCCTTGGTCAGAACGGTATAGGAAAAAGTACCGCAGTAAATATACTTTCAGGAACGCTTAAACCAAACCTCGGAAAGGAAAAAACCGAGTGGGATGAGATTCTCAAGTACTATGCAGGCTCAGCCCTCCACGGTTACCTTGAGGGAGTATCAAAGAGAAAGGTAAAAACATCCCAGAAACCGCAGTATGTGGATATGATCCCCAGGAAATTTAAAGGGAAAGCCTGGGATCTCTTATCCAGGACAGATGAGCGGGGCGTACTCAGGGAACTGTTATCCAAGCTTGATATCACAGGTATTATAGACCGCAGAATAGAAGAATTAAGCGGCGGTGAACTCCAGAGGGTAGCACTTGCAGCGTGCATTGCAAGGGATGCGGATTTCTATTTCATCGACGAGATAAGCCCCTATCTTGATATCTACCAGAGGATAAAAGCCGCACAGATCATCAGAGAACTTGCAGAGAAAAAAGCCGTGATGGTTGTGGAACATGACCTTGCTATACTGGATCTGCTTGCTGATGTTGTTCATATCGCCTATGGTACACCCGGGGCTTTTGGTGTCATAACCCATCCAAAAGGAATCAGGGTAGGAATAAATGAATACCTGAAGGGCTTCCTGAGGGAAGAGAATGTAAGGATACGCACAGAAGCGATCGAATTTGAGGTACATGCGCCCCAGCCAGCAAAGGATATATCCTCCCTTCTGGAATATGGACAGTTCTCGAAAAAATACGAGGATGGATTCGAGCTCATAGCCGAAGGGGGAGAGATCAGGAAAGGCGAGGTGACAGGGATTGTGGGTCCGAACGGAATAGGAAAATCCACGTTTATCAAGATACTGGCAGGAGAGATAGAACCCACGACAGGGAAGATCGATATGGATATCAAAGTATCCTACAAACCCCAGTATATTAAGGCAGATGAGACTATTGCAGTAGCAGATCTACTCAGATCCATAACCAGGCAATTTGATACCAGCTATTACCAGACCGAGATCCTGAGACCGCTTCAACTGGAGAGGCTCCTCAACCAGAGCGTGAACGAATTAAGCGGTGGAGAGCTTCAGAGGGTTGCAATAGCAGCGTGTCTTTCCCGTCAAGCTGATCTCTATCTTCTGGATGAGCCATCTGCCCATCTTGATGTAGAACAGAGGGTACTTGCCACAAAAGTCATCAGGCGGTTTGCTGAGAATAATAAGGTGACTGCCATGGTTGTAGACCATGATATCTATATGATAGATATGTTAAGTGACAGGCTTCTTGTTTTTGAAGGGCAGCCTATGCTTCGCGGTGAGGTCTACGGCCCGTTCGATATGCGCGAGGGTATGAACAGATTTCTTAAAAATGTCGGGATTACCTTCAGGCGGGATGAAGAGACAAAAAGACCGAGGGTCAATAAACTGGATTCCAGGCTGGATCGAGCCCAGAAAGCTGAAGGGGAGTATTATTACACCATGGACAAGAGTTATTAATAACAGGAATTTCCACATCTTAATTCAGATTTCAAATTCAAGTTTAGAATTTTTATACTTGTTTAACTTTTTTCTCCAATTATGTTCCTGATGAGCCGTTTCTCTGCTTTATGCAGATGGTCAAGAAGAGTTGTCTTATGAATTCCAATCTTCTTTGCAAGCTGTCCAGCATTAATTTTCCTGGGATGGTCAAAATAACCGCTATCATATGCCTGCAGCAATATTTCTCTTTGCTTTTTAGTAAGTTTGCTAAAGGCATTTATATCCATCGGATCATATTTTTGTACTGATAATATTTCAAACCCCCACCCAATTTCTCTGGCAGTTTTAAGGATATTATTTAATTCTTCGGATGAACCTATAACTCCAAATTGACATGTAGCCCCATCAAAAATAATCGGATACTCCAGTTTAAGATCAAATCTTCTACTGCGGTCTGGCTGGCGGATCATGGATATGATACATTAATAGTGGCAACAGATCCTACAGTGAGCTTATCAGCACTTTTTGAACAGGAGATTGGAGAAACTGAGGTAACGAAAATAAAAGAAATTAAGAATCTCTGTGGACTTAATATAAATCCCAAGAAGGCTTCAGGCGTTTTCCAGGCAAGGCTAAATGAGGTGGTGGAGCAAATCACAGGCTTATTTGGAAAAGAAGTAATGAATACACCCTGTGCCGAGGAGATGGCTGCCTTCGATCAGTTTGTAAAATATCTAAATACTGATGAAAATGATGTTGTCGTATTTGATACGGCTCCGACGGGTCATACACTCAGAGAACTTGCAATGCCTTTTGATTGGGCTAATTATATTTCAAATCAAATTAAAAATAGAAGTGAGCTGAGCAATGCTCTGGGTATCAAGGGAGAAGGGGATACAATGGAAAGCCTGAAAAATGAACAAAAAAGATATGAGAATGCAATAAAAACATTAGCCGATACAAGGAGCACTTTATTTACCCTGGTAATGCTCGCCGAAAACTTGCCTATTGAAGAAACTGCGAGGGCGATAGAGAACTTAAGTCAGCTAAATATCAAAGTCCAGGCTTTAATAATAAACGAGATAATACCAAACGAAGTCCTGAAAGGAAACTGGTTTTTAGAGAAACGAAGATCAACGCAGAACAAATACCTGGGCATCATAAATAAAAGATTTAATGGCCTACCCAAAAAAGAGGTACCTCTCTTTGAGACCGATATTACGGGAACCGAGAACATGAGAAAAATTGGAAAAATCCTTTATGAGTAATATTATGGAGCACACAATAATACTGTTTCAGATACCCAGTTGCTGTGCAGCAACGAGATGGCTTGCAAACAGGAATTATTCCAAGACGCTAAAAGATTTATGCAGAGAAGCAGGCGTTATATTTAAGGAAGTTGATCCGCTGACCGCTCAGGATATCCTGATAAAGATGGTGCAGGAACAACGGCCCGATATATGGAAGAAAGTTGAAGAGCATGGGTTACCTGTAATAATAGAGTCATTTCCGGTCGTTGTTATGGACGGCAAAATCATATCACTGGGCGAGATTAACGAAAAAGAGTTGAAAAACCAAATATTCAGCGCTGTAAAAGGATATTAGAGGTGTTTTATGGTTAAACGTATTGTGATTGTTCTTGCTTTGATTATGTTGATTGCGTCTACCGCAGACGCTTCAATAGATGGTTTAGTTGAAAAAGAGAATTTTTTTAACGAGGACAGCTCAATGTTAGGATTTTCAAAAATCTATGTAGATGGCTTCAGCGCAAGTTCCAATGGCTTCAAATTGATTTTAAGGACTTATGAGAGAAAATCAGACACCCGTTATAAACCTTTTCTAACCGACATAGAGTATGTTTTGATTGCCCAGAGTGGACAGGTTATTTATTCTAAAAGAGTTGAACAGATTCCGTTATCTGTAGAGGTAGAGGGAGTTGCCGTTCTTGAGCATCAGGGATACGTAGCTCTAGAAGAGGGTAAAAACTATACAGGATTGGCAAAAGTGTACATCTACAGGGCAGGGTATCCTGAATATTATCTGACTACAAGCTCGAATTTTACAGCCAGGAACGATGCTGAAATAGCCGAGGTGTATGGGGATGGCATAGGTGCAAGTGCTACCATTAAGAGCAGATCTATGGTTCCCCTGAATGCTAAAATTATTTTTACTCTTAAACAGGATGGAAGAACCATTGAGATCAAGGAGATTGCTGCCCCTTCTATCATGTTAAATGATAAGGAAAAAACTGTGAACATCCTGTGGACTAATAATTTAAATAAAGGAACATATATGGTCTCAGTATTATTAGAGGGGAAAGATCTCATCGTTAACTACGATAAGACTTTTACGGTTGAGAAAAAGGCAACTGTTGAGGCTCCTAAACCCATTGACCAATCAGGAAATAGTAGTCATAGCATTCCGGGTTTTACCTTAATCTTGGCGATTCTCGCAATATCTGCTTTAGTTTTGATATACAAACGGAGGTAGGGATTGTCCGTAGATAATATCCGTGCTGCTCTTTTCTATTCAAGAAAAGATATCTTTAAAAACAGAAAGATCTTCATTTTTATTACATTGTCTATAATTTTCGCAACTGCGAATATCATTGTTATCAACGGGCTTACAGATGGAATGATTAAAGATTTAGTCGACAATACCATCGAGTCGTCCTCAGGCCATTTAAATATTTACCCAGCTGATAACGAGCGATTTATAGAAGGTCTCGGGGTAAAGGAGTTGAAACTTGCTGAATTAAAGGAAGTGGAGACATATTCTCCAAGGGTCTTAGCGAGCGGAGTTTTATCTAACAAAGAGCTATCAGCATCCGCAGTAATACTGGCTCTGGATCCTGATAAAGAGAGGAAAACGACAAAACTTCTTGATAAAATTATCCGGGGTATTGCTATAAATTCCGATGATAAAAACGCTATCCTCGTTTCCTACCGCCTTGCAGAAGATCTAAAATTAGATGCCGGAGACGAAACGGATCTGGTCTTTGAAAACGGGAAAGCTAAAGTATACAATGTTAAAGGGATTATTCGCACCGGCGCTTCGGATTTCGATAGCTCTACCGTTATTATGTCCATTAATGAGGCAAATCAACAGCTTGCTATTGATAATAGTGCTTCTATTATCCTGATTAAGCTTTCAGACAAGGACCTGGCAGACATATACAGGCCGATGATAATGCAGAATCTCGGAGTAAGCAATGTAAAAACATGGAAGAAAGAGACAGAGTATTTGTTAAGTTTTGCCGAGGCATGGCAAAGTTTTTCCAGCGTTATATCGGCAGTGGGTTTAATCGCAGCAGCGATTTCGGTTGGAATTGTAATATATGTAAATGTAATTCATAAAACAAGGCAAATCGGAATAATGAAAGCCATAGGAGCTAAAGATACCTTCATCTTTACAGTGTTTTTAATGGAGGCTGTACTTTTTGGCGTGATTGGCGTCTCAATTGGAAATAGTCTCGGATATTTTGCAGTTAAGTACCTGGAAGCAAACCCTCTTTATGACGCTATTATGCAGGCATGGATAGGTGCAAGGGTTGAATATTATCTGTTCTACAAAGCAACTATAGTATCTTTTACAGTAATAATACTGGCAGGAGTATATCCGGCTATCAAAGCAAGCAGGGTGGATATTATTAAAGCCATATGGGGCAGGTAATATGTCCGCAGTATTCTTTTATGCAAGAAAAGATGCAGAAAAAAACAGAAAAACATTTATTTTTATTATTATAGCAATTGCCATATCAACTGCGAATATTATTATCCTTAATGGGTTTATGGATGGTGTGACTGATGATTTCCTGGAAAGAACAATGGAAACATCATCAGGGCACATTAATATCTATCCAAATGAGCAAGATATATATATAGAGGGTCTGGGAATAAAAGAACAAAAACTTGAAGGCTTGGATGGAGTGGTTGCTTATTCTCCGAGAATTATGCTAAACGGTGCTTTATCTTATAAGGAAAAATCCAAATCTATAAAAATTTTAGCCCTGGAACCATCAAAAGAAAATAGAGTTACAATCCTATTAAGTAAAATTGATTCGGGTGAACCACTTAAAACCAATGATAGAGACGGAATTCTGATATCGTACCGACTGGCGGATGAATTAAAAACAAAACTCGGTGATGAGGCGACCATAGTATTTGAAAAAGGAAAAACCAGAGTGTTTACAATCAGGGGGATACTGCGCACAGGTATGGCGATGGATGCGAACACAGTTATAATAAACTTTGATGGTGCTGCAGAACAGCTTAACCTGCATAATAAAGCCTCTGTGATTCTTGTTAAACTTTCCGATGAAACCCTTTCAGGGCAATATGGGAATAAAATATCCGAAGAACTTGAAATGCAAAAAGTCAAAGAGTGGAAACAGGAAGTTGAGTCCGTACTGAGTTCACTTGAAACGTTCAAGGAAATCTTTGCCATAATAAATGCTGTCGGGTTATTTACAGGCGCAGTATCTGTAGGCGTTATACTCTATATAAACATTCTACATAAGAGAAGACAGATAGGTATATTGAAAGCTATCGGAATGAAGGATATGCAGGTATTATCGGTATATATTCTTGAGGCGATATTTCTCGGAATAATAGGTATCCTGATTGGAGATGCACTGGGATATGCAGGTACGAAATATTTAGAAGCCCATCCTTTTCCTGAGCCGATGCTGGGCTCCATAGCTCCAAGATTTTATACATATCTCCTCTATGATGCCTCATTGGTCACCATGCTCACTGTAATATTCGCTGCTGTATATCCTGCATTTATTGCTGGCAGAATGAACATCGTAAAAGCAATCTGGGGCGATTGAAATGGAAATGATTAAAACTGGTAATCTTAAAAAAAGTTATATGCTTGGCAAAGTCGAGGTTAAGGCACTCAACGGTGTGGATACTTTCATAGAACAGGGTGAATTTGTTGCCATTATGGGTCCATCAGGCTGCGGCAAATCAACTTTTCTCAATTTGATCGGCATGCTTGATACTCCTACTTCCGGGGAAATATACATAAACGGCAACGACGTGACAAAAATGAATAGCAACACGAGGGCAGTGTACAGATTAAAACACATAGGTTTCATATTCCAGTTCTTTAACCTTTTTAATGAGCTCACAGCCATTGAAAATGTAATGTTCCCTATGATGCTAAATAAGCAGTCCAATTATAAGGAATTGGCGAAGGAACTGCTCAGCCTTGTAGGTCTCGGTGATAGACTGCACCATCTCCCGTCAGAATTATCGGGTGGGCAGCAACAGCGCGTTACTATTGCAAGAAGTCTTGCCAACAACCCAAAAATACTCTTAGCTGATGAGCCGACAGGTAACCTGGATACTAAATCCTCGGTAGAAATCATTGAACTTTTCAGGAAATTGAACATGGAGAGAGGGCAGACTATTGTGATGGTAACACACAGCCCAGAAATAGGCGAGATGGCAGATAGGATAATACACTTCAGGGATGGGAAAATAGAAAAATAAACCCTCAAAAACTTGCAGATAAAATAGGAATAAAAAAGGTAACTTTGCTTGAACATCTGCGTAAAGCTGAGAATAAAATATTGCATCGAATTATTGAACCATAAACACAGATGCATATTTACGAATCTTAATCAAAACACTATATACATTCACCGTGCTATTCTCAACCATCTATAAAGTATACCTCATAATTATAATCTATATAGTAAACTTTATATTTTATGATCATCATGATAATTATATTATGAGGAACTTTGCAGTTTTGATTATAATCCTCTGGTTGATAAATCCTGTATCAGCATCAGCTTTCAGTCCAAACGATATAGAATGGGCTCCTGCCGTGTCTACAACTTTATATAAAGGCGGTACATTGACCAACGGGGAGTATATGGTCAAAGCACTGCAGTTCTCTTCTCCAGTGCCAGGGATAAAGAATATCAAAGGAGATATAGTCCCCGAAACAGATGTTGATCCTTCGGTTCTGCTTGAGATCTATAAGAATGGTGCCCTCATAAAAGAGCTTATTATGGCGCCTCAAAGTGAGGCTTATATAGACCCTGATTATGAAGTAAAGGTATCAGCTACCGGTTTTACGGCAAGGAATGCCAGAGAGTGGGTATTTGAATACTATAATCCATATGCGACCATAGCCATACAGACGAGGGCAAAGCCTAAACTTGAAATCACGGTTACAACCGATAAAACAACGTATACTTCTTACAGCAGCCAGGTAATTACTGCAAAGGTTGAGGTAAAAAATAACGGTGATGCATTTGCCAAAAATGTTGATGTAAACCTCAATACAGGCGAATTAAAATTGAGGGGAGGAGATATAAGCCAGCTTCGTAAATATTATTACAAAATAGATAAAGGTAAGAGTGAGAGCTTTGAGGTCATACTGCTTGTTCCTGAATTGATTGATCAGAGATCATATGACTTAAGCGCAAATATAAAGGGGTATGATGCCAAAGATCTCGAGTACAGAGCAACAGGCTCGATATCCATATCAGTCTCACCGAAACCGGACTATTTTACTATAAGCAAGGCTGTGAGAGACCGCATGTACCTCAAGGATACCTCAACAGTAAGTATCACTGTTGCAAACGGCGGAATCTATGATATCTATAATATCCATGTCACGGATAACATAAGTGAAGATTTTGAGTTAAAATCCAGTACTCCTCTTCAGTGGGATATCGCTGTGCTCAAACCCGGACAGGAATGGAGCACAACATACTCAATTAAACCTCTGGAAACAAGCCTGAGCGGCTTTACCATGCCAGCGGCCAGCGCACAATACACTGTTAATAACAAGCCCTATACTGCCTCCTCCAAGACAACGACTGTAGTGGTCAACGGGCCAAAAATTGTCCTGAATAAGACAGTGAACAAGCCTGTTGTAAATATAAGCGAAGATGTAACAGTCAATGTGAGCATAAATAATGTCGGGAATATAGCTACAAGGGCTGAAGTGAAAGATTCATTACCAGAGGGCGTGAGCCTTGTGGGCGGATCTACCTCTCTTGCCTCGACATTCCTGGAGCTGAACACCCCGGAGGGGTTCAGCTATATCATCAGAATGAATAAGGAGGGGGAAATTATATTACCTCCTGCAGTGGCTGATTATACCGGTGTTGAGTACAGGGGAACCACACGGTCTGTATTGAGCTCAGATAGACCGGCCATCACTGTCATTGACCCGAGCAAGATTCCACCTCCCCAGAGTGAAGGTGAGAGCCAGAGAGCATCAGTGGGAATAGCGGCAGCTGCACCACCTGATATTAAAGATCCTACAAATACCCAGGAATCTGCAAATGCCCAGGAGCCTTCTCCTACACCTATAGCGCCTGGCTTCAATATTGCACTCGCCATCATTGTGCTGGTTTTCGCAGCAGCCTGCAGGCGCAGGTGAGTTAATTAAATCATCTCTTTTCGAACTTCAGGCTTTATGTACAAGAAGGTACGAAATATAACATGAATAAGCATGAATGAAAAAATAATGCTTCGTGTGGCAGAGGCACACCATAGAGATGCGGGAAGGGATATTGCAAGGACAGACCGCGACCTCATGGAAAAGCTTGGAATCCTGAGTGGCGACGTTATCCTGGTGATAGGCAAGGAAAAGGCGTGCGCCATCGCAGGGCCGGGCTATCCTGAGGATCAGGGGCGCGGATTGATAAGGATAGACGGGAACATCAGAGCCAATGCCCGTGTGGGAATAGACGATAAGGTATACGTACAGAAATCTGCTGTTCTTCAGGCTAACAGGATCGTGCTTGCCCCGGTACAGCAAATCCGCCTGGTCGGGGGACCGCAGTATCTGCATCGTATTCTTGAGGGAAGGCCTCTCATGAAAGGGCAGCGTCTTCGTGTCGAGACAGTGAGTAATCCATTAGCGTTCGTTGTAGTATCAACGCAGCCTCCCGGGCCTGTAGTTGTGGCAAGAAATACCAACATCGTTGTAAAGGAGCAGGTTATAGAAGAACTGGAAATTCGCCCTACACATCTCACCTATGAGGATATCGGTGGGTTAAGGCGGGAGATTAGCCTGATAAGGGAGATGATAGAGCTTCCTCTTCGACATCCTGAGCTTTTTCAAAAGTTGGGTATTGACCCGCCAAAAGGCGTTCTGCTTCACGGCCCGCCTGGAACAGGTAAAACCATGATTGCCAAGGCTGTTGCAAACGAGACAGATGCCAATTTTGTTTCAATAAGCGGCCCGGAGATAATGAGTAAATACTATGGTGAGAGTGAAAAACAGATACGGGAGATCTTTGAAGAAGCAGAAAAGACCGCCCCAACTATTATATTCATTGATGAGATAGACAGCATCGCCCCGAAAAGAGAGGAGGTCACAGGTGAAGTAGAGCGGCGTGTTGTAGCGCAATTGTTGTCTTTGATGGACGGCCTGAAAGCCAGGGGTCAGGTGATAGTCATTGCAGCAACGAACAGGCCCAACGCAATAGACCCGGCCCTGCGCCGCGGAGGAAGGTTCGATCGCGAGATAGAGATTGGAATTCCTGATCGGCTGGGCAGGCTTGAGGTACTTCAGATCCACACCAGAGGTATGCCATTAGCAGAAGATCTGTTAGATGAAAAAGGTTTGCGTGCAATCGCTGATATGACCCATGGTTTTGTGGGTGCTGATATATCATCGCTCTGTAAGGAAGCCGCAATGCATGCGATTCGCCTTATCCTGCCAAAGATCAATATCCAGGAGGAGATCCCACCCGAGATTATGGAGAAACTCGTTGTAACAAAGGATGATTTCTATGATGCGTTCCGAAATATAGAGCCATCTGCTATGCGTGAGGTCTTTATAGAGGTGCCTGAGGTGAGGTGGACGGATATAGGAGGGCTTGATCTAGTAAAACAGGAACTCATTGAAGCAGTTGAATGGCCGCTAAAGTATCCTGAGGCCTTTGAGACTATAAACACAAGACCTCCCAAGGGAGTGCTGCTGTTCGGGCCTCCTGGAACAGGAAAGACACTGCTTGCAAAAGCCATAGCTACCGAGGGCGAGGCTAATTTCTTAAGCATTAAAGGCCCTGAACTTCTAAGTAAATACATAGGTGAATCTGAGCGCATCGTAAGAGAGACATTCAGAAAAGCCCGCCAGGCAGCGCCTGCTATCATTTTCTTTGATGAGATAGATTCTATCGTACCGACACGTGGCACAGCTTTTGATAATGGCGTCACCGAGAGAGTGGTGAGCCAGATACTCACCGAACTTGATGGACTTGAAGAACTCAAGAATGTTGTGGTAGTAGCTGCAACAAACCGCCCTGATATGGTAGATCCTGCTCTGCTAAGACCCGGCAGGCTTGATCGGCTTATCTATATAAGGCCTCCTGATCTAATAGAAAGGGAGAAGATATTTAGTATCCATATAAAAGGCAAACCCTTATCCCCTGAGGTTACTATTAATAATCTTGCCCGAAGGACAGATGGGTATGTTGGCGCTGATATCGAGGCCATATGCCGGGAAGCTGCTATGCTCGCTCTGAGGGCATCTATTAAACCTGGCATGACTAGAGAAGAAGTAAAAGAGATATCACGCGCAGTCAGAATTGGAAATGAGCATTTTGAGAAAGCTTTTAATATAGTAAGACCTACACCGTGGGATTTAAAGGAGTATGAAGCAATGATGGATTTTTCAAAGGCTATCAGCAAAAATAAAAAGAAAAAGGACAAATGAGCAATGACAATGAAGAAAAATAAAGATTTCGATGAATTCATAAGACGATTAGAAGAAGCTATTGAGAATATGATGGACGGGAGCGATATATCAAATAGACCCATATTCATTGATATCTCAATTAATGTATGCCCGAGTATGGGTTTTATCCCTGCAAATCCTGATATCCAGATAGAGAGAAAAGCGCCTGTGGATATCCTTGAGACTGAAAAAAATATATACGCAGTAATCGGGCTTCCTGGAATGGAAAAGGAAGATATCAAACTCTCATGCACAGGATGGACACTTGAAGTAACAGCCAGTAATGCTGTAGATACCCTGAGAGAAGAGATCGAGCTGCCCTCAAGAGTTAATAAGAAAGGCATGAGGACCAAATACGAGAACGGGATTCTTGAAGTAGTATTTAATAAATCAAGGAAAGGCGCTTCAAAGACTAATACTAACACTAACGGTAATACATAGTAGAACATGGTAAAAGTAGAAGTCCTGATGGATGAGAGGGCGCTTGGCGCTAAGCGGCAGCTTAATCTGAGGCTCGTAAAACTATCCTGGGCATTGTTCTTGATACTGTTAGGCGCAGGCTGGATTCTTGAGAGTGTAAATCAGATAGATAACAATCAAAAATGGATTCTTATATATGGGGGGACCGGAGCAATCCTGCTGTTATTAAACCTGCTCAGGCTGGTCTGGAATATCAGGATAAGCAAGCTTACAGTCGGGATTGGCGCCCTGGCATTATTGCTCGGGATAGCGAGATACTTTGCTCCGGGTGATCTATCGATCTGGGCGGCCATAGTGCTGATCATTGGTATTTTTCTGCTTTTTGAGGCGCTGAGGAGATGACCACATATATTCCACTATACTATGGGGTTGATCTGCAGCGTATTGCTTGTATAAGTATGTTGTTCCAATTGTTCAGTTGAATCTATTGATTGTGAAAGGTTACTATTATCAAATAGTGTCCTCTGGCCTGTATAAAGCTTTATTCTTTGTTCAGCTAACTTTACATACTTTTCTTCAATATCATATCCTATATAGTGCCTGCCATCTTTTAAGGCTGCAATACAAGCAGTACCACTACCGCAAAACGGATCTAAGACTACATCTTCTTTAAAGGTATATAATTGAATCAGCCTGTGAGGTAATTCTTCAGGAAATGGCGCGGGATGACCGATACTTCTCGCTGAAACGGCTGGAAATGTCCAAACACTTTTGGTCAATTCGATAAATTCATCTTTGGTAATTGTATCTATTTTAGCTCCTCGTTTTCTTGAAAATGATTCTTTTGAAAAAACCAAAATATATTCATGAATATCTCTTAATACTGGATTGGCCGCAGATAACCAACTCCCCCAAGCAGTGGATGGACTGGCGCTTGATGCCTTATTCCATATTATTTCCCCTCTCATTAAAAAGCCAATGTCAAGCATATCCTCAATAATATAGCTATGTAAAGGGATATAGGGTTTCCTTCCAAGATTTGCTACATTTATACAGGCTCTACCACCAGTCACCAATTTTTTATAAGTTTCCTTAAAAACAGTTTTTAATAATGTCCTATATTCATCTAAGGATAGATCTTTATCATAATCTTTTTTTACATTATAAGGAGGTGAAGTAATCATTAAATGGACACTATAATCAGGAATCTCATCCATTATTTCACTTGATTTACAATATATTCTATCTAGATTCTCTGTTGATATTGGATTCTCAATAAACTTGATATAATTAGATGGCTTTTTATCAGCATACAATTTACTGTTATAAAACTCTGAGGAATCGTGATTTATTCTCCCTGGTGTTCCAAAAGAACTTGTTTTAGTTCCATTACGCTTGTGTTTTAAATCTATCATATTGTTTTCACTCATTTATGAGTCTCAAAAAAACTTCACCCTTTTTCTCATAAGTCTTTTCTTTGTTTGCCAACTCGATAATTTGACCGAATTCATTTTTGCTTTTCATACTGGAGAAGAAATTTCTTTCTTCAGACAACAGAAACTCGAGGGAATTTTGTAACTCACCAAAATTATCAAATCGATAAAAACCTAGTTTCTCTGTTTTTTTAATATTTTCACCGTTATTATCTAAAGGTTTAGGATTAACAGACCAGAATCCTTGTATAATTCCAGCAACTTTTAGATGATCAACTTTGTAATAATAGCTATTTGTAATTGGGGTGTTTCCCATAATAATGATTGGTATTTTTGATGCTTTAAGATTTGAGACCCTTATATTGATGCTTTTGCCAATTGCTTTTAACATTGAATCAGATCTGAGTAGACCAGGATTCCCCTGATGTGTCTTGTAATCTCCTATACATGTTAGATTCATCCCAGAGTTATTGCTCTTATATTCCCAATTCCAGGCGATAGACATCTTTACTTCAAATATTGCCAGAATATCTTCTGGTTCTTGACTGATATGCTTGTTTTTAGAGATAACAACATCCGCAGGAGACATATCTGTTAAAGCAATCTCTTCACAAATGGCACCTTGAACTGCAAATAACCCCTTATCTTTTACAGCTTTTTGAAACAAATCAGTAGTCCATTTTTCTGTAAAGCTTCCAATTAATGAATTTCTACTTTGAAGTGTGCTTTTCTTACCCGGATAATTTTTTGGCCAGTACGCTACATATCTATTATCATCAGTAACATAAAACAACTGCTCAGGCGTCGCAAATTCAATGGATTCATTAAAGAATTTTTTTTCAACGTCTTTATTCCACAGATTTTCCATTAGATTTCCTCATGTCCTTGGTTTAAGTTCAAACTATCTTCAAGATCAAAGGTCTTGTTCAGATAATTACTATTCGCACTAGTTTATATATCTGTTGATTTACCCTCAAGTTTTGCATTATATAATATTATCTTTATTTATTAAATGTTAATTGTTTAAATGTAAATTATTAAATATAAGTGGGCGATTTTTGAAATACTATTGGACTGCACCCCACTCCCAATACTCTAATGACAAATTTTTTCGCTCTCACTCAGTTTTCTTCTGTATGAAGCCTGTCCCCTGGGTGCAATGCCAAGTGCGGCTTTTAATCCTTTCTCTATTTTATGTATGGAATCTGGATGGTTTATGTAGATCTTTCGGCCTGTACTTTTGTGCTTCCTGATAAGAACATCTGTAATGACTACCGGGATGCCATAGTTCTCAATTACAACATCCTCGTACACATCCTCAAACTCATCATTCTTTTTCATATTATCACCTCTGTAATTTTCTCTTTCGGTTTAGTATGGTTACGATAACAATAAGCTCCTGACCTGACTCTTCGATACCTATAATACATGGATAGGTATGATCATTCAATTCCGATTCACACAGGTATCTTGTTGGAAAATATTCAGTATCATGTATTTCTTTTCTTTTAATCCTAGGATTAATCAGAATCTGCTTTATAAACTCAAATAACTGAAAAGGGTTTATGCCCCATCTATTATATGCACTGTTGTCTCTATAAATATGCTCATCGATACCAATACGTTCTTCTGATGCCAATCTTTTTACAAGCTCCTGGATCTGCTTTTTTTCTTTATGATCCAGATGTATTATCCTGTACTGTTCTTCCTCAGGCATCGTATAAAAAAGGTATGTTTTAGTATTTAAATGCGCGCCTAAGTCCAGAAGAAGAACCTGAGGCTGAAGACCTCAAAGCAATACGGAGCGAGGATAAAATAGCCTCAGAGTCCGAGCTTCTAAAAGTATTAGAAGCATGACTTTTTTTAGAGGCGACGTTTATGAATAGAATATGCGGACATTGGGATGGATGATGAGGGATTCTATCGTTTGTTCGCTATTTTTATTACTGAAGTAATTGTCCTAAAGCCTCTGGAAGTGAGGGGCATTAGCACTAATGACACATCCATCCTAGCTATTTCATTATCGCTATGCGACTCTGGTAATGAAAACAACACCAGGGTAATAATACCCTTTGTCGTTATGCAAAAAATGATTAGGAAAGCAATATGCCATGAGGTCGTAATCAACATTTTTGATATTCTCTATTAACAATTTTAAACGGCCATCCATTTCTTTTTTATTACAATTAGTAATATATGATAGAATAAATACAATTCCGAGAGTAAAATCAGCCTCATAATCATCCATTACCCCTTTTCTTGTTTTCTCAGCATCATTTATTGCTTCATCAAGCTTACTTTTAATCCATACGTCATCGGTTAAGCCCACCATTCCTTCCTGAATCTATACCTGTTCACGTGCGGATCAAGAGCCTGACTCTCGTAAACCCCCATAACAGTTTCAAAATTTCTTTCAACACCACAATAACGAAGTATAAGAGTAAGCTGATCACTAGCATTTTCAGCAAAGATGGTACT
>DYGR01000005.1 GCA_020724545.1 Candidatus Methanoperedens nitratireducens | reverse complement strand
ACATCATAGTCAGAAACAACCATGTTATAGGCAATGCGTATGGAGGAGAGGGCATAAACATAAAAGATGGCTCTTCTAATGTGAAAGTTTATAACAACATCGTAGAGAATACACAGGCAACTGGTATCTATATAGATACATTTCAAGACTATCAGTATAACATTGAAGTCTATAACAACATTGTAAGAAATATAAAAGCCAATGGGATTACAACTGGCTCTGAAAGAGGAGGTCTTCTGGAAAATGTTAGATTCTATAATAATATCATCTATAATATCAAAGCCTACGGGATGGCATTGACCTCTTACTCCGAATCGTCTTCATATATTCCTAAATATAAGGATATTTTTTTCATAAACAACGTTGTGTATAACGCTTCAGGCAGTATATATTTAGGTACTGAAAGAGACGGTATGATAGCAAAGAATATTGTTGTAAGAAATAATATCGCAAGTAATGGTGTTAACTTTCAAATAGTACAAACAAGACCAAATGGCGGCAGTGTTTCCACAGTAATAGACCATAATCTCATTGATGGTCACAGAGGGTATTCTGGCGAAACCCGTGGAACTGATTATGTAGAGGCAAATCCGCAGTTTGTTAATCCTGATAATGGAGATTTTCGTCTCCAGAGCACTTCCCCGGCTGTAGATGCAGGTTCGTCAGTCAACGCTCCGAGTATAGATTTCGATGGGAATTCCCGACCAAAAGGTAAAGGACATGATATAGGTGCTTTTGAGTTAATTTAATCAATAAACTTCCTGAACCACAATTCTAAATTTATCCATCGCCAGATAGTAGAACTGATATTTTTTTTCCCTTTACAATGCGCTTCGAATTCTTTCTTTATTTCAGGGACATTAAAATATTTTCTTTTACTAAATCTATCTGAACCGATAATTTCTATAATCTCATGTTTTGCACACGTTCTAAACCATATATCTTCCGGGGTCACAAAACCCATTTTATCCATGCGGTTTCTTACTTTTTCTGGCAAAATGCCTTTCATAGCATTTCTGAGAACTACTTTAGTTATGCCGTTATTTATTTTTTGGTTATTGGGTAATGAAAACATAAATTCGACTAACCTGTAATCTAAAAATGGAACTCTTGATTCAATTGAAAATGCCATCGAATTTCTGTCTTCATAATGCAGTAAAGACGGCAAACCCATTGCTAATACTTGATAGAGGTGATTATTTAGATGACTTTTATATTTTGATATAGCCCTTTCGTTCTTGTTATTGGCTCTAATAAATTCAGACTTTAACCAGCTTTTTTTTCCTATTATATGTTTTATCTTATTTTTTAAGGAATTTGGAGACAAATAAAAAACTGCTATCCCTAAAGCATTTAACTTTGAATAAGAATGGTGATTAGAATAGAATATTATTTCTTTAATTATATTTGTAAAACTAAGTGTTTTAATTAAATCTGCAAAAAAAGAATAATAGTAGAAATGATATCCTGCCAGCAGTTCATCCGCACCCTGACCATCCAGTAGTACTTTAACTCCCCGCTCTTTTGCAAGATTCATAACATGCCACTGCGCAAATATACTTGTACTTACGAATGGTTCCTCCTGGTACCATATAATATCCTGCGTCAAATCAAACAAATCCTCTCCTTTTGGAAATGTGTAATTCATTTCCGCCCCTGTTTTTTTTAAAACAGATTCGATGAATACACGTTCGTCATATTTTTTATGATCAAAACAAGAAGAGAATGTTCTCTGCTTAAGTTCAGCCCTACATTCTTTTAATAGATCATTGGCTACGCAGACTATGGATGAAGAATCTAGCCCGCCGCTCAGGCATGTCCCCACAGGTACGTCACTGCGCAGCCTGAGCCTGACGGAGTCCCTGAACAGTTCATAGAATTTACTGGCGCACTCCTCATCATCTACTTTGTTTTTTACCTTTGTAGGATCTAAATCCCAGTATCTCCTTATTTTAATCTCCGAGTTCTCAATGACCAGATAATGTGCAGGCAATAGACTTTTAATTCCCTCAAAAAATGTGTCCTCTGTATGGTCCAATAATCCATATGCGAGATAATCGTAGATGATCCGGTCATTGGGCTTCCTTTCAATGGTGCTGTCGGTTATTATTGCCTTTATCTCGGATGCAAAATGAAAACTCCTGCCGCCTGAGTAATAATAAAAAGGCTTGACCCCAAATCTGTCCCTTGCACAAAAGAGCTTTTTCTTTTTATCATCCCAGATTGCAAAGGCGAACATACCATTGAATTTTTGCAAGCATTCCTCTCCATACTCCTCATAGGCATGTATTATCACCTCTGTGTCAGTGACGGATTTAAAAACATGTCCCCTTGCTTTCAGCTCCTGGGCCAGCTCGATATAGTTATACACCTCGCCGTTGTAGGTTATCCAGATATTGCCGTCCTCATTGCACATGGGCTGGTGGCCCGCAGGCGAGAGATCGATTATGGATAATCTCCTGTGTCCCAGGCCGATGCCGTGCGTTATATAATATCCCTCATCATCGGGTCCGCGGTGGCGCAGTATGTTGATCATTTTATGAAGTAGGTCTTCTGGAACTGGTGAATTATCAAAATTATATATACCTGCTATTGCGCACATTTTAATACCAATTTTTAATTTTTATTAATATATTATTCATTGTTCTGATAGCAAAATTGACTTCATTCTTTTCAAAAATATTTAATCTAGCTAAAAAAATCACAAAAAATATAAGCAAAGATAATTTAAATAAATAGTTCAGGGCAATACTATTTATATTTACCAGTCCTGTTGTTAAAATTATAACTCCGCTAAACAGAAAAATCTTTATGATTTTAACATTCTCATATTGTATATAGTAATATTTTTGTGAAATTAGATATAACAAAGAAACAGAAGAACAATTTGCAATTAACGTAGCTATTGCAGCACCAATAATCCCGAGAGATGGAATCAACAGGAAATTTAATATTATGTTAATCAAAGCTGCTATTCCTGTAGTCAGGCTGATATAGTGGGTTTTCTTTGTTAAATTCACTCCAATGGAAATAATATTGTATAAACCAACAAAAATAACTGCAAAAGACAGAATACCCACGACCTTATAGGCAGCAATGTATTCAGCCTGCGTCATTATCATTAAAATTTCTTTTGAAAAAAGGGAAAGTCCTATAGCTAAAAATGATGTAATTATTAAGTAATATGTGAGAACTTTTGAATAAGTATTTTTTGCATCAATCTCTTTTTTTATCGAAAAGGCAAACGGACCCCATGAAAGTTGAAAAGCTGAAATCACTAACAATAAAACACCGCTTAATTTGATAGCAATACTATATAATCCAACTTCATTTAAAGTCGAATATTTAACTAAGAAGTACCGGTCTGAAAATGTCATTAACCAGATTGCTATACTTGCGGGCAATAACGGCAGTCCAAATGAAAGTAAATCCCTCAATCTTGATAGGGAAATTGATAAAATATACTCTTTATAAGTCAGATATAAACCAATAAAAAAAAAGATAATATTTGATATAAGTGTTCCAATTAAAATACCTTCAATACCCAGTTGCAAAAAAAAGATTAAATAAATAATTAAAATTGAATTAATAATCGTGCTTCCTATTGAAATAACACTAAATTTTAAGGATTCAAATTTTAAACGCATTAAATCAAGAAAAAAACCAATGGCAAGAGAAAACGGAATTGCAGCAACCCCGATTTTTAAAAATCGTGCATATTCTGTTGAATTGAAAATTAATTCAGAAATATATCCTGATGAAAAAAACAATGCTGAACAAATTACAACTGCTAACATCATTCTAAAGTAGAACGATGTTGAAATGATTTTTTTTTGATTATGCCTATCTTCAGTGTCGTAAAAATATAGTGCTGTAGCCGAATCAAGTCCTAAAATCAAAAATATAACAATCATAGAAACTGTAGCGCCGATTAAATCCACAATACCGTATTCAGCAGGAGAGAAAATCCGGGTATATATCGGGATGAAAAGGGCACCTATAAAAGTATTAATATATCTGCCTAGACCGTAAATAAGTGAATCCTTCAAGAGTGGCTTTAATCTTGCAATCATTAAAGACCTTCATAGATGTGAATCAACTGTTGAGCAATTTTTTTTGAATCGTGCACCTCTTTTACATATTTTCGTCCCCTTTTACCAAGCTCAATTCTTAATTCTGGATTTTCAAGTAACAGTTTGAGGTTATCATAAAGATTCTCTGGATTTGTGTTTAAAACAGGTATGCCATTATAATATTTCATTATTTTTTCATCTATCCTGCACAGAACAGGCTTTCCCAGGGCCATACATTCTACAGCTAGAACTCCATGTGATTCAAACAATAATTGATCAATAATGATATCAGCAGCTTTGTATATCTCAGACGCTTCTTTATTTGATATATTCTCTACTAAAATAAAGTCGAAAATATATTCTTTTTTTAACTTTTCTATTGCTTCTAATACGTATTTTGTTCCTTTTATTATTCTATCAGATGGAGAATGCACAATTTTTAATCTTCCAGTATCGCTTCGACAACCTACGAATGGAAAATCTGATAAATCTATTGCCTGCTTAATTACAATACTTTTGGGAGAATATGATAATAATGAATAGTCACCAACTATACTAATATTAATATATTTTAAAACTTTTTTAATATTTTTTCGTATTATATTGTCGTTTTTTTTGGGGTAAATTTTTTGTAGTTCTTCAAGCGTTTTAAAATAAACATAGTTTATAGCAATATCAGATTGCCTTACATCATCTCCCCAATAATGCATAACTATTTTTTTCCCGAATAACTTAAGAAGGGGCAGATCAACATTATATGGTAATAAGCTGTTACCAAAATGGAAATGGAATATATCATATTTAAAAAGACATTTTATAAAATTTAACGTTCTTATAAAGTATCGAATCCCTTTTGATTTTCCCGATAAATCTATATCACAATTATAATTAAATTTATTTTGATTAAATACCAGGACATCGGCTACTATACCATATTCTCTTTGCGCCTTTGCAATTATACTTGCCTGTCCTGCAATGTTCTCAGGTGTATGCAGTACTCTCATCTTATTAAACCAGCTTTCCTCACAGCATATCAAAATTCATCTTATTTGCTGTAACCCAGTTATATGATTGATTTTTGATATCCATCTGTAAAACCACATATTTCTCAATTGACCAATTATTGATTTTTTCTAAATTAATCAACGATAAAAAATCAAAAATATCATCCGTGAATAAGTAACAGTCATATTCGTTAAAATAATGACTTATTTTTAAATATGGATCAATAAAAGGCTTGGGTAGAAAAACATCATCGCGGGTAATCACGAAAGTAAATAAGTTCTCATGTAGTTTGGCCTTATGCAGGGCGTTTAATGCTCCTTTTTTTCCATTGTTCGATATAATGCCAATTCTTAAGCCTTTTTCATGTAGATCGTTTAATAAATCAATGTTCCCTTGATTTAGTTCTATCCCACCGTCCGGGTTTGTTTCAACTTGATCAATAATTGAAAAACAATCTTGAATAATCTTATTCTGTAATTCTTTATTATCTATTACTTTTGAAAGAAAAATTATCTTTGGAATAAGAGGCCTCAAACTATCATGTGAAATATTATATTTTTTAAAATATATATTTATCTCTTCTTTCATGTCAGAAAGCTGTTTTGTGCTTATATTCAGACTTAAAATCGTCATATCAAGATCAAAAATAAACAATTTATTTTTCATCTTCAATGTTCCTCAAATCTTCTATAGAATTAATATATTCATTATCGACAATAACTCCCGTCCAGTATCTTATTATTTTTAATCCATATTTTATTTTTTGGCACGGGATTATTTCCTCATTATTTACCAATCTAATAGCATCTGATATAAAATCAGAACATGCTCTTATGCTTAATGCTAACGTCCCCGGTATTCTCGGATTTATTTCCATTATTTTTGGAATACCTTCCTTATCCTCTTTGATCTGTATATTGTTAATGTAACTTAATTTAAATTTTTCAATAACATTTCTTGCAAGTGTTAATATTTTATCATTATCAACGACCTCAGCTTCTAACGCCAGTCCACCAATACTTGAGAATCGCTTTCTTATAACACCATAATAGAATTTACCATCTTTACTTAATGTATCAACACTATATTCATTACCGCTAAGATATTCACTGACCAGAGTACTGCCGGGAACAATATGTTTTTCGATTGATCCATCATATTGCTGGAAGAATTTTAAATCATCTTTTCTTAGCAGATTTGGATCTTTACTTATTATATAAAGTTTGCTCCCGCCCGTTCCAACGAACGGTTTAATCACGAATGGAATTCCTACTTTTGAGATTATCTCCTCTACATCTGAATAATCATCAATTTTATAAAACAGTGGGAAGGATATATTGGATTTTTGGAGTTCGCTATACAGTTTGTATTTGTTGTTAACGATGTTCACCGCATTAAAATCCGAGCACACAACTTTTACATTAATTTCCTCAAATATCTTTTTCTTTTCCGAAAAATAATTTTGATCTTCTGTTGATAATGGAAATAAAATATTTATATTCTCCTTTTTGATTATATGCAGAATCTCTGTCATAAAATTCGAAGAATTTCTGTAATCCACTAAGTATTTCTTATCGCAAAAATAGAACCCATGTGCGTTATCCCTTACATCTGTCCCAACAATCTTACAGGATGAAAATGCCTTTTTTAAACTTTCAGCTGCAGTAGGAAAAGCAAGATTACCGGCTGATGTAAATAAAATACTTAGATCTTTCATATATAATCCTCCCTGGAAAATCTCTCGCAAATCTCTTGAAACAAATCATGAAGATAGTAGAAACGGGCATTTTTTTTCTGAAGATATGAAATAAGCTCTTCTAAAAAGGTTAGAGTACCATTCCCTTTAAATGTATACTTATTAAAATCCTCAGGTTCTTCAGTCGATCGGTAAATAAATTTATGTTTCTGGTAATAATCTGGAGAGGGTATATTTAAAGCTGTACTTAGGGGATGAAAGTTAAAAATCTTCAGGCCGGGTATTTCAATATACCTCTTTATAGCCTCTAGCTTGAATGGATATTTCTTCCAGTGCACATCATCCTCCCAGAATACAGGAAAACGAATTAAAGATTCATGTTGTAGAGGAGTACAGTAAGGATGCAAAAAGAGACATAAGTTAGAATCGTACTTAAATCCCCGATTATAGAACTCCTGGCTAATCAAATAATTATCAAAAAAAGTGTGACCTCTGAAACACTGAGCATCTGGCCAAAGTCTTGTAACAAAGTCAATCTGTTCGATGTAATTGTTGCCATGAGAGCTATCAGGGAGAAAATTCGGATGTAAAGCAACATATTGCGATTTTCCAGTCTTTTCATATTGTTGTTTTATGGCATCTGAGTTGTGTGTAATAAATGGGGTTAGAGGTACCTCTAATTCATTAAAAATATTCAAAGTCTGTTGAATAGCCCACTCAGGAGCCCAATCGATATCACTCGTAAAACAATATACAGATTCTTTGCAAAAGAATCTTACTACTTTTTCAAATTCTAACATATTCGCACATTCTCCGCCCAATCGAACTAGATACTTCCCGATACTCATCATTCATAGTCCTATATACATCTCCTCAAGTCCTCTTAGTATTAGACCAGTTTTTGGAACTATGTTTTTTGGAATAGCTTCTTTTAGAACATATTTTCTGATTAACAGATCAGGTTCATTAACACCGGCTAAAGCACGCATATATGTAGTACCTGAGAAACGAGGATTAATTTCAAAAGGGTAAACTGTATTGTCCACAAATCTGCATTGAATATTTAAAGGCCCTTTTGATCCAAAGGCAGAAGCAATCCGTTTACATTGATCTAATAACTCCGTCTCTCTCACAACTTCGCCCTGAGAGATACCAGAGGAAATAGCCAGAACTTCATTATTACTGTTTATAGATGTTACCTTTAAACGGTTAGAAAGTCCGCTTAGAATATGACGCTTGATAGCTACAGCAGAAATGAGATCGCCATCTCTATCAGATAAGACACCTACAGTGTATTCATTATCGTATGATCCTGTGTATTGCTGTACGATCAGTCTTTTCCTGTGTTTTAAGATATATTTGTATAATAAAAGTAATTCTTCTCTATCCTGAGCGATAAAAGTATTATTAGAACCCCCTCCTCCCATATAAGGTTTAATAACAACTGGAAAAAAATCTATAATATCAAGATCTTTTTCAGAATCAATTGCTACAGTATTTGGTATAGGTATGCCTTTATTTTTCAGAAAATCGAATGTTTGTTTTTTATCCAGACATATATTAATAACTTCACGAGAATTAAAAGGTAAAAATATACCTCTTTTTTCAAATATCCCTCTATTCTCGGAAAGAACCCTGAGTTCTGGCTCAGAACCATGGAAAATAACCTGAATTTCCTCAGTCTCACAGATATCTAAAATTGTAGGAATATATTCATCATTTAAGGCTGAAGGGACAATATAGCTTTTGTCTACCTTAAAAAGCCCCAGACTCTGCCTGGACATATCTGTCCCACATATATCATATGGAATATCAGATAAACGCAGAGCCTTCATTATCTCCATACCATGGCTTCCCCCACCAACGCCAGCAATAAGTACTCTTATTCTATTATTTACCATATTTCAATTTCCTTCTAACTTTCTTATTACATCAGAGGACACCCCGGCTAACCCAGCCTCTTTTATAGTTGATTGTATATCATATGGTTCCCTAATAAAAAAGATTTGCTTTTTCTTTGCATCAAAAACTGCTGCACTTGATCTTATATCTTTATCACGAGGCTGGCCACAGGAACCAGGATTGATTATATTTATACTTCTTTCTTGTTTAAGCATGGGATAATGGGTATGTCCTAAAAAAATGTAATCCCACTGAAGAGCAGCAAATTCGCCAAATTTATTGGAATCAGGATAGATATATTCTTCCAATGGGTTCCATGGGCTTCCATGGAAAAAAGCTATATGTCTATCTTTTATGTTGATCTCTAAGGATTCTGGCAGTGCAACAAGCCACTCTAAATGCTCTGGAGGAATATTCTCTTTAACTTGTTCTAAGAAATATGCCTTCCATTTCATTGGTGAACATTTTAAATTACCTAAAAGATAGGCTTCATGGTTGCCTGATATACATTCTATCTTTAATTTCATTAATAGATCTAAAACCTCTAATGACTGATGATGATATCCAATCATATCACCAAGGCAGATGATTCTTTTCACACCACGTAACTGAAAAGCATGAAGAATTGCCTCCAAAGCTCTAAGATTTCCGTGAATATCTGATAAAATACCTATTTTCATAGCTCTGTTCCCCTGTATTGAAAGATGCATTTTCTTAAACCATCTTCTAAGGAATATTTTGATGAAAAACCCAGTTCATTTAAAGCTTTAGAGACATCTATCTTAACTTTAGGTCTTTCCTGAGCTTTCGGTTTTGCAGAATAGATTATCCTGGATGAAGAGTTAGTGAGATTAATAACCATATTAGCCAGTTCCTTCATGGTTATTGTTCTCCCACTGGCGATATTATATATACCATATTTTTTATTTAAATAAGCTATCCGAAAAGCTCTGGCTACATCTAAAACATAAATAAAATCCTGCTGCTCATCTCCATTTCCAAATATAATAAGATCCTTGCCCGTTAATGCACGTTCAAGGAAGATATTAATAACTGTCTTTCGCCTTGCATCTATTCCATAAGGGGCATTAATACGTAAAATGCTTAAGGGAAGTCCGTTTAGATATTCCTGAAAAAACAATGCTTCTCCAACCAATTTAGATATAGAATAATAGTTATCCGAAAAAGCGATTTTCTCTTCCTTCAAGGGCCTGGGACTATCATGACCATAGATAGAACAGCTGGATGCATAGATCAAATGACATTTATGTTTCTTCCAATAATCCAGCACATGCTTATGCATCATTAAATTATAGAAAAACAAATTCCAATCTGCCTCAAGAAAGGTCTTTGGAATCTTACTGGATAGATATATAATGGCATCTACATCTTTGTTTTCCAGCCATTTAGATAAAGTTCCATTCCTGTATAGATCTACCTGGCTGACTGGATAGGCCTTTATCTCCCCACCATTCTTAGAACAAGCCTCTACATCTATTCCCGCATTAATGAATAATGAATATACAGCTCTTCCAATAAGTCCAGTAGCCCCTAAAATAGCAACTCGTCTTTTCATTCATCCACTCCATAAGCGATAAAGTTATCATACGGCATCACAAAGTGCCATTCGTATTCTTTCTTTATATTATTCAGTGCGCATTTCTTTAAATTAGATATATCTCCAATTATCTTAGTTAAATAGTAGTGTTTCCCGTCATCCCCTCCCCATCTTGCTTTAAATTTGTATACATCTGATTCCTTAGATGGAGATGATTGCCAATTCCAGTATTTGAACCCATTTTCTTTTGACCATTTAATAGCATAGTCAATCAAAAGAGTATTTGCTTCTGTAAAACTATACGCATCGTTCATCGCGGCCATAAAATAATCAATTATCTCATCGTGATATACCAGGAGTATTCCAGATATTATTTTTCCTTTGTACTCGGCAAACAAAAATTTTTGTTTTTTTAAATATTTATGGATTATTTCAAAACATGCTGCAGGATATACTGGTCCATCCAGAATCAATAGCCTCTTTTTATATATTTCATAAAACTGATTTAAATCTCCGATAGAAACATCTTCAATGACCTTAATGTTGGATTTAACAGCCTTTTTTATTTTTCTATGAATGTTTTTTTTATAACTAAGAGTTCTATCTAAATCAATATATTGCATAAATTTCTCTAGTATGAAGTCAGGTTTAAATTTTCTTATATATATATCGAAGTCATATGAGAAAGGAGATGTTATAATAGTCATTAATATACATTCTTTATTTTTCGCAAAATATATCGCATAATCAAGCAGTGTTTCATAGATATTTTCCTTATCCCTGATATCAGACCTTACGATCACCCCACCGTATCCGCCGGCAAATGGAACTGAATTTATGATATTTCCTATCGCACTTTCTTTAATAAATGAAGGTAATGCGCCAACGATTTGATTGTTTTCCTTTGCAATAAAATAATATGGTGTATCCCCTAACAGTTCTTTTACAACATCCCTCCATTCTAATGTATGTTGCGCCATGCTATTTTCGCATTGGCATAAGAAATTAGAATAGCTTTCTTCATCTTCTTCCCTTAATAGTTCAACTTTGATCATCATCCCCACTTACTCTCGATTATCACTGGTGTCGTTCTGCTTTACCCGATAATAATCAATAGTCCTTCTAAGCCCCTCATCCAGATCGATTTTGGGCTCATAGCCTAAAATTTCCTTTGCTTTTTCTATATGTGGTATTCTCAATTCAACATCAACATGATGTTTTGGCACGAAAACTATCCTGCTTTTAGATCCGCACAAGTTTATTATTTTTTGCGCTAAACTAAGGATTGTTATTGTCCCTTTAGGATTGCCAATATTGAATACTTCCCCAATTGCTTCTTTTTTCTCAAGACAAAGCAGGATGGCATCCGCAATATCATCCATATAACACCACGATCTTATCTGGTCGCCATCGCCATGTATCTGAATCTCCTCATTTTTGATCGCCTGTGTAACAAACACGTGTATAGCACCTTCTCCTACCTGCCCGTGTCCGTATATGTTAAAGGGTCTGAGTGAAACTACGGGTAAATCAAACTCTTTATGATAACTATGTGCAAGATGTTCTCCTGCCAATTTACTGATCGCATATGTCCATCTCGCCTCACCTACCGCCCCCATTGTAGTGGTATCTCTTTCTTCTAACTTATATGCATATGAACCATAGACTTCACTTGTTGAAAAATCAACAAAGCGCTCTACGTTATCTAATGTCCTAGTAGCCTCCAGGACATTGTAAGTTCCTATCATATTAACTTTCATTGTCGTGGTCGGACTTTTTATTACAGTATCGATTCCTGCTATTGCTGCTAAATGTATTACGATATTACTATATTTAATAGCATCTTTAAGTTCTTCTCTATCTAAAATATTGCCTTGAACTAAAGTGAGATTAGGGTGATTCAAAAGATCTGTCTTTTTTAGTGCGTTTCGCTGTAATGTATCATATACAACTATTTCATTATCTTCTATCAACCGGCCAATCAATACAGTGCCTATGAAACCTGCTCCACCTGTCATAAATATTTTTTTGTTCTTCAAGCTCATTTTAGCTCTTTCACCACCCTTTTAAGAGACGTCCCTGCCATGTCAATATCCTCTTCTCTTAGCATATAATATATGGGCAAGGCTAATGACCTGCTAAATATTTCTAATGAATTTGGACATTTATCCTTAGAATTATACACAGGCTGAATATGGGAAGCATAAGCCCCAATTTGGGTTTGAATTCCATTTTTCATCAGCCTATCAATCATTTTATCTCGATTGATTCTTTTATTAACAAGAGCAACATAGCTCTGATAAATATGCTCCGTATGTTCGCTAACATAAGGTGGTTCAATAAATTCTATTTCTTGAAGTTTTTCATCCCAGTACTTTGCAAGTTCTCTCTTCTTTTCAATGATTTTATCAAGCTTTCTCAATTGTGCAACCCCAACAGCAGCAGTAATATCACTCATTTTGTAATTATATCCAACTTCATTAAATTCCGGTACGACGAATCTGTCGTTTTTTTCTCTGTCCCACGCAGATGTCATACCGAAAACAGACAAATGCTTTATTTTTTTAGCTAGATTCTCATTATTAGTAGCTACCATTCCCCCTTCTCCAGTTGTTATACCCTTTCTTGCGTGGAAAGAGAAACAGCCGATATCCCCGATCGTACCTGCATACTTATCCTTATATTTAGCACCCAGTGCGCATGCTGCATCCTCTATTACCTTTAAATCATAATATTCGGCGATTTTCATGATTTTATCCATCTCTGCAGGATGTCCAAATGTATGCACCGGGATAATGGCTTTTGTTTTATCAGTAATTTTTTCTTCAATAGGTCCTGGATCAATGTTATATGTCCTTAAATTGACATCAGCAAAGACAGGTATGGCTCCACAATACAGAACAGAATGTCCGGTCGCGGGAAATGTAAAATCTGCAACTAAAACCTCATCTCCCTTCTTTATGCCAATAGAAAGCAATGCTAAATGTAGCGCTGCTGTACAGTTAGTAACAGCAATTGCATATTTAACGCCAAGATGGTTCGCAGTCTTGTCTTCAAGCTCTTTTACCTCAGGACCTTGAGTGACCCAGCAAGAATCCAAAACTTTCTTAATTTCTTCTAATTCTTCTAAGTCAAAATATGGCTTAGCTAAAGGTAGTTTAGCTATCAATTTTTATTCCCCCCATATACGTTCCCAGTATTTCACTAATTTTTTTGCTAGTATTGCCATCTCCAAAAATATCCTTCTGTCTATTCTCAGGTTCGTATTCATTTACCATTCTGATAATCCTCTCCCGGTCCACCCCAGCCAGAACATTCCATCCATTCTCAAGTGTCTCCTCCCACTCTGTATTCTCCCGAAGCGTGATGCAGGGCACCTTTAGCATATAAGCCTCTTTCTGCATACCGCCTGAATCCGTGAGAATTTTCCTTGCATGAGCCATGAGCTTAAGCATATCCAGGTATCCTGGGGGATTTATCAACCGGATATTACTATTTAATTTTTTATAAAGCCTGTACTGCTTCATATATTTAACAGTCCTTGGATGAGCCGGAAAAATAAGGGGCTCTTCCAGCTCGCAGAAGGCACTAACAATGTTCTCGAGGTTCTCACGGTTATCCGTGTTACTTTGCCTGTGTACAGTCGCTACAAGATATTCTTTATCTCTCAGGCCAAGCTTTTCCAGTATCACCGATCTCTTCTCTGCAACCTCCTTGTTATATTTAAGCGTATCCGCCATAACATCTCCTACCAAATGTACATCTTCGGTGATACCTTCCTTTGCAAGATTGTCAACAGTCGTCTTTGTGGGGCAGAACAATAAGTTAGAAATGTGATCGGTCAAAACTCTATTGATCTCTTCAGGCATGCTCCTATCAAAGCTCCTTAAGCCAGCTTCCACATGCACCACTGGTATGTGAAGTTTTGTTGCTGCCAGTGCACCAGCCAGGGTGGAATTTGTATCGCCGTACACAAGCACAATATCAGGTTCCTCCTTTAAGAGCACTATCTCTATTTCTATCAGCATTCTTCCAGTCTGCTCCCCTTGCATGCCTGAGCCTATACCGAGATTATAGTCTGGCTCTGGTATTTCAAGTTCCTCAAAGAACACTTCTGACATCTCGTAATCATAGTGCTGTCCTGTATGTATCAAAATCTCTTCAGATTCGTTCCTTATCTCTCTTGATACAGAAGCAGCTTTTATAAAATTTGGTCTTGCTCCAATTATTGATGCTATTCTCATCGTGAACTTCATTATATCATCTCCTTAAAATAGCACCGCTATCTCCACCGGTCCTCTTATCACTGGTTCAATTCAGACACGGTTTAAAGAAACTGTTGTATGGTTCTATCCGGGATTTTATAATATTTTTTAAGTATACTGATGAAGATTTTCTCCTGATTGTGTTTACTCATGGAGTACACATCATCGAAGTCCTCGATTTTTTCAAGATCTTTAACAACAAGACGCATCCGTACGCTGGAGCCCGGGTTTTGGAGATGTTTTTCTATTTGAGATATTACATTAATAAAATATCCCCTGCCCCTTGCTCTATCCGGGCCTATATTTTTAACCATCCCGCATCGAATGCAGAAAGGATGGGATTTCAATCCGTTGTCATGCTTTCTTACTATATATGGTAGCCATACTTTTTCAGTACTCCCGCAGTCAATATGATCGCATTTCAATATACCCCACCTAGAGATTATGGTAGAAAAATAAGCGCTATTATACTATATATTCCTATCTATTGTTGCTTACCAGGGGTGATTATCCAACAGATAATTTTTAGGAATTAACTTACTTTTTCTGTTATATGTTTTTACTATATGCTTTTGAAATATGCCCGTATTTCTTAATGTTTAATAAGGGATTGTAATAATAATAGTTTTGGCGATTTAAAGAATTCCTTGGAGTATTCAATCAACATATGGGTAGGTATCAAATGGTAACTAGAGTGGGAGAATTAGAGCTAGTAATTAAACAGAGTAATGTTTGAGCATCTAAATAGGAAGTTCAAAATAAGCCGCCAGGAGAATATGTGACGATAACAGCAATACTTCCGGCTTTTAACGAAGAAATATCCATAGGCAGCATAGTCCTTCACGCCCGACAGCATGCTGACCATGTCATAGTCGTTGACGATGGCAGCGTAGATCGCACTGCAGAGATGGCACAGCTTGCAGGCGCTGAAGTGATCCAGCATCCTACAAACAAAGGCAAGGGTACTGCTCTTAAGACTGGTTTTAAAGCGGCATTACAGAATGGCACGAAGGTTATTGTAACCATGGATACTGATGGTCAGCACGACCCTGAAGAGATTCCAAAGCTTGTGACGCCAATCCTTGCAGGAGAGGCGGACATTGTGAACGGCAGCAGGTACATTAACGGCAATGGTAAGAATACGCCTTTTTACCGCCGCATAGGGCAGATTTTACTTGACAATGTCACCAACCTGAACTGCGGGCTTAAGATCACCGATACCCAGAGCGGATTCAGGGCATTCGCTACGCATACCGCCAGTATTTTCAGGTTCAGGCAGAACGGGCTTGCTATAGAGAGCGAGATGCTTAAAGATGCAGCTCATGCAGGTTTGAGGATTAAAGAAGTAGAGATAGGAGTAAGATATGATGTTGACTGCTCGACAGAGAATCCGGTGAGCCACGGACTGAAAGTCTTAGTAAAGATATTGAATGATCTGGAGCTTAACAGGCCGTTGTATTATTTTACGGGGCCGGGAATGGTGCTTACTGTGGTAGGGGTAGGAATGGGGTTGAGGTTTATCCAGGATTTTTATTTGGGAGGTAATTTGAGGTTCGAACCAGCTCTGATAATGATAGTGCTAACTGTGGTTGGGTCTCTTATGGCATTTACCGGAATTATACTGCATTCGATGTCGAGATTGATTCATGAATTTAAGTAGGATATTCACAAAAGGAACTTGATTATAAAAACTCGGCTATAAGCTATTGCAAAAGGAATTAATGGATAGGCTCCCAAAAATAGAAAATTATTTATAATTAATTATCATGTTGTGATAATAGTGGTAATCATGACAGTGTAATTGCCATTATTTTTTGGGTAAATTTATCACAAATTGCAGATATCCTGAGCATTATGAAAAATTTATCCGAAAAGTCGGACCAGTCCTTACAGAAAATTCCAATTAACACCGGCAGAGAAGCCCTCTCTCTCAGATCATCCTGGTCCAGCCTGTTTAAAGCCACTTACCATTGGATCATTCAGCATGACGACAGTAAAATTTTCGTGGTTCTGTACATTGCCCTGGCCGTGACTTTGAGCATATTCATCAGCCTTTTCTGGCTGGTGTTTGTGGTAGGGGTTCATTTTATATTCGAATGGCTTCGGCAGAGGCATTTACTGCCGGATGGGGGGTTTCAAATATTCGCACGGGTGCTCTGGGAACTCAAACTGGATATTGCCCTTATCCTTTTTGCTTTCGTCGTAACCGTATATATGGAATTTATTCTGGGCGTAGCCGGTTTGAGTGCCGCCTCACGGCTGGGCCAGGCAGGCAAGATCGGGTTGAAGGGCGGAACCAAATTCGCCGGCTGGCAGCGGGCCATTCGCGGATTCTTATTGTCAGTGGATGATGCTGCGCAGGTATTGCGGTCGATGTCAGGAGTAAAAAAATCCGGGGCGTCGAATAACCCGAATAACCCGGAGGCAAAACATATTTCCCAATTAGTGGATGGTCACGAAAAAATTTGTAGATGGGGTGGGTGGCAGGCAGAATGGTCATGCTGGGATCGGATTTCTCTGGCCTTTGCAGTTCTATGCTTTTTGTTGCTGGGAATCGCACCCTGGGTTACAGAGCATACCTTTTTCACAGTCCTGCATGCGATCTCTCTGGAATTGCGCCCTTTCCCGTAACAACGTACAATAAGTATATATGTTTCAATGACAATTCTAATTGAAGCCTGAGACAATATCAAATCCAGCCATCCGTGATTGATTTTTATACATTTATACAATGTTATAAGAACCTGTTAGCGGTAGCGGTTTGTTCAGCATAGTACGTTTAAGAGTTAAAAAATTTTAAAAAATCTGAATAATATCATGCAGCGAGAAAAATGGTCATCAAGTATGGGCTTTATCCTGGCGAGTATAGGCTCTGCTGTAGGCATAGGTAATATCTGGCGTTTTCCCTATATCGTAGGAGATAATGGAGGCGGAGCATTCCTGATCCCATATCTGATAGCTATTTTCTTATTCGGCCTGCCATTGATGATTCTTGAGTTCGCACTGGGAAGACATTTCAGGGCCTCAGTAGTGCCGACCTTCAGCACGATCGGAAAAAGATTCAGATTTGCGGGTTTTTTCATTGTCTTTATCATGGTCATGATAGTTAGCTACTACCTTGTGATTACAGGCTGGGTGCTTGCTTATTCCCTCTTCTTTATCTTTGGAAACCCTATCTCTTTCTCCCTGTTCACGGATTCTTATTATCCACTGCTATTCTTTTTAATCTCAGGCGGGATATCCTTCTTTGTGGTCAGGGCGGGTGTCAGGGGTGGTATTGAGAGACTTTCAAAATTACTCATACCACTTTTGCTTGTAATTCTGCTTATGTTACTGATTTTTGCCCTTTCTCTACCAGGCGCAGCGCGCGGGGTAGAGTTCTATCTTACTCCAGATTTCTCAAGGCTATCTGATCCTTTTATATGGACAGCAGCCTTCGGACAGGCGTTTTTCTCTCTGAGCGTGGGCGTAGGCATAATGCTCACCTATGGCAGCTATATGCGTGATGAGAATATTGTAAAAAGCGCCAGCATAATTACAGTATCTGATCTTCTGATTGCAATCATAGGAGGACTTGTGATATTCCCCATCGTCTTCTCCTTTAACCTTGACCCGGCAGCAGGTGTACAGCTTGCTTTTGTGACACTGCCTTCTGTTTTTCAAGAAATAAGTTTTGGAATTCTTCTGGGTGCTATGTTCTTCTTACTTCTGTTCTTTGCAGCCCTGACCTCTGCAGTTTCCATGATGGAAGTACCTGCGTCCACTCTTATTGATTTCTACGGTTTTGAGCGGAAAAAGGCCACCTCGATAGTTTCAATAATTGTCATTTTTATAGGACTTCTCTCGGCCTTGAGCTATACTCCCCTTAGACTACAACTATTCAGGATACCCGTTCTCGATACCATGGACTTTGTCTTCGGCACTCTTGGTATCATAGCGGCCGGACTGGTCTTGAGCATAGTCGCAGGATGGTTTTTTGATCTTGGGACTATATGCAAAGATATTGGATGCAGCCTGAGAATGCAGAGGTTTCTTATGCTCATTATTAAATTTTTCATACCGGTTATACTTTTCGTCAACCTTGTGGTAAGAGTGATCGGATTTGTTTAGTTCCCTTATAACCATTTTTTCCTTCTGAAATAAACAAGCATTGAGACACTGACCGCTATTATGATAACCCACACCACAGGATAACCCCAGCGCCATTTAAGCTCAGGCATATATTCAAAATTCATTCCATAAACACCTACTATAAAGGTCAGAGGAATAAATATCGTAGCTATAATTGTCAGTATCTTCATAATCTCGTTCGTTCTATTGCTGATACTTGAGATATAAATATCAAGCATACCTGAGAGCATCTCTCTGAACGTCTCGATTGTATCAATAATCTGGATTATATGATCATAAAAATGCGCTTCATCGTAATTAATGATTGTAATCTTTACCCTCTCGGTCTTCCTCTTACCTATATGGATTAAGGTTCCTGGAGGAAGACCAGCTTTTTTTGATCGTCTGTTAGTGTATTTTGCCATTACATTCTACCTCACGCTTAAAAAGGGATAAATTGGGTAACACATCAAAAGAGTTGGGTAATACATCAAATATAAGTACATACAATATAAGTATAAGAAGTATATCTATGTCCTCAGATTATAAATACATACGTAATATATGTATGAGAGAGTTGGCAGATTAAGAACAAAAAAGCAAATCTGGTATTTATTAAATTGCATTCGATGTTACAAGAGGTCTTATGGTCGATATTACTTTTCAAATTCTGTTTATAATTCTACTTGCCATTGCCAACGGCGTATTTGCCATGTCAGAGATTGCAGTCGTCTCTGCACGGAAGGCACGGCTTCAGCAATGGGCCAATGAAGGCGATGTGAAGGCACGCGCAGCGTTAGAACTGGCAAGTTCACCCAATCGTCTCCTGTCTACGGTTCAGATTGGCATAACACTCATCGGTATACTGGCAGGTGCATTCGGAGGGGCAACCATAGCAGTGGAACTGGCTGCACGCCTGAGGGCTGTGCCGTTATTTGCACCGTATAGTGAAGCTATAGCCATAGGTGCTGTTGTTCTTGGCATTACATATATCACAATGGTCATCGGTGAGCTTGCACCCAAAAGGGTGGCATTACATAACGCCGAACAGATAGCTCGTATTGTTGCCAACCCCATGCGTGTAATATCCCGGCTTGCCTCCCCTGCTGTTTATATATTGAGCGTTTCAACAGATGCGGTGCTCAGGATATTAGGTATACGACCGGTCCCAGAGCCTCCTGTCACAGAAGAGGAGATAAATATCTTGATTGAGCAGGGCATGAAAGCTGGAACATTTGAGAAAGCTGAACGGGATATGGTAGAACATGTGTTCCGCCTGGGCGATCTGCGGGCGGGTGCATTGATGACACCGCGCACTGAGATTTTCTGGCTTGATATCGATGACTCACCTGAGGAGATACGGCGGAAGATAGCCGATAGCGGGCATTCCCGCTTCCCGGTATGCCAGGATAACCTTGATAATATCCTCGGCGTGGTGCAGGTTAAAGACCTGTTGAGCCATGATATGGCAGGTAAGCCGGCTGATCTGAGGACAGCTATGCGACGTCCATTGTTTGTACCAGAGAGTACGCACGCTTTAAGAGTCCTGGAATTGTTCAAGCAATCTGGCATACATATCGCACTGGTTGTCGATGAATACGGCAGTATCCAGGGATTGATAACACTCAACGATATCCTGGAAGAGATCGTTGGTGAAATACCATCTATAGAGGAGCTGGCTGAGCCACTGGCTGTGCAGCGTGAGGATGGTTCATGGCTACTGGATGGAATGTTGCCCATTGTCGATTTCAAGGATATCTTTGGTATCAAAAAGCTGCCGGGAGAGGGAATATATCAGACACTTGGCGGCTTCATTATGATGCAGATGGGACGTATCCCTTCAGTCGGCAGCCATTTTGAATGGGGCGGTCTGCGCTTTGAGGTGGTGGATATGGATAAAAACCGGGTGGATAGGGTGCTGGTCATGCCTGCCAGAAGGGCTCCACCTGCTCAAAAAACTAGCTAAAAGCGAGAAATCTTTGGGAAAGAGTATGTTTTTGAGAGACTGAATCCAAAAAGCTTTATATAGCATTAAACTTTCGTATCATGAATAAATGATTAGAAAAACAGTACTTATATTGCTGTTAACTGTGCTGGCTCTGATCGGGTTACCAGAGGCGTTGGCAAGCCCGGGCTATCTGGGTGTATTCAACACAAAATATAATACTTCGGGAACGAGGCTTGACACCTGCAATGTTTGCCATACTACCGGGGCAAATCTGAATCCGTATGGCATGGATATGTCAAATCAAACGGGCACAACCGAGCAGCGCCTGACAAACATAGAGCTGCTTGATTCGAATGGAGATGGCTTCAGCAACATCGACAAAATAAAAAACCTTACTTTTCCAGGAGATCCTGCTGACACACCAGCTCCCACAATCACTCAAGAAGCGCCTGGATTCGGATTGATAATTTTTTTTGCTGCGCTATTGCTATTATTTGCAATATTTTTGATAATGGCTTACATGTCCGGTCAAATGAAAGAACTGGACCTGAGAAAGTGGCACCGCAATGTGGGGATCGTCTTAGCGCCCCTGCTTGTTCTTCAGGCGATCAGTGGCATTTTCCTGAGTGTGGACTGGCTGCTGGGATATCACCAGCGTGTCGGTGAGACAATCCGAGAAATTCCGCCACTGGTATTGTTATGGGATAAAATACTCGTAGAGATTCATTACGGTTTAGGAGTGCCTGGCGCTATCGAACATATCTTGCTGGGAATCGGTCTTGTATGGGTAACAGTTTCGGGGTTCATTATTTTTTTGAGGATCCGTGCCCGTAAGAAAAAGTTGAAGGAAAACGGTTAATACATGAAGACGATTAATACAAAAAATTGGAGGACGAGCAATGGCAGCTCCTAAGACACTTTATGTACCGCATGGCACACAGTCAGTAGATATTTATTCGCGCCTCCTGGATGACCAGATAATATTCCTTACAGGCGAAATTAATGATGATATAGCAGAAAGCATCATAGCACAGCTCCTTTATCTGGAATCAAAAGACTTCGAAGGCGATATCCAGATTTATATAAATAGCCCTGGAGGATTGATTACCTCAGGTCTTGCCATTTATGATGCCATGCAGTGCATCTCCTGCAGTGTTGCGACTATCTGTGTTGGGCAGGCTTCCTCGATGGCAGCAGTTCTACTGTCAGCAGGGACTAATGGAAAAAGGATGGCATTTCCTGATGCACGAATGATGATACACCAGCCCCTGGGCGGTGCGCAGGGACAGGCATCTGATATCGAGATTCAGGCGAAAGAGATGAGCAGGGTCAAGAAGCGTATGAACGAAATCTTAGTATATCACACAGGTCAGCCTATGGAGGTCATCGAGAGAGATACTGACAGGGATTTCTTCCTGACAGCAGAAGAAGCTACAAAATATGGATTGATAGATAGAATAGTGAGGGCAGGGGAAGGAGTAGTAAAACGAATAAAGAGATCCTGAATGGAGACTGAGCATGATTGAAAAAAACATAGCATTGAAAACAGACTTCTTTGGAAAAGAGTATGTTTTTGAGAAACTGAATCCATTTACAGTCAAAATCACCTCTGGAACGCAGCACACCATCACAAGCTTTTCCGGGGAATTATCTGTTGATATGGAAAAGGATTTTTATGAGAGACCCTACCTGATAAAATTCAAGGATAGCCTGCACCTCTCCGCCAGATCACAGCTCAAGTTGTTCCTAAAAATTCCTCTTATCACAAAACTGGTGCTTAAGAATAATAAAAAATCAATTGAGATAGACAGGCATATCGAACATAAGAGGAAAGCGTGGCACGGTGAGGTTCACAGAGGTATACTCTGCACATATGTAGAGGCAGACTTTGCATTTGAACCTTTCTCAATACAGGACGCCCTTGTGCCTTTAAGAATCGTCAACAGGAGCGACGTTCCAAGAGAGATATCGAAGATAGTGATTGAACCAGAGAACCTGTTACTTGTAAAAGGGGATAATGGTCTTTTTACAAATAAGGTATACATACTTGTCGTATCTTCGAATGCGTTCGGTGTGGAATACGGTACTGAAACTACTGCCAGAGTAATTAATCCGCGAACAATAATAGACCTGAAGATTTCCATAGCCAAGACCGTTTTAATAAGATTTGACAGGTTTGGTATTGCAAGGGAGCTGGGGCTATGATTGATGCATTACACGATGTTTACTCACAGTACTCACAGTACACAACAATAATCAAGGCCATACTGATATTAGTGATAGGGCTAATTATCTCAAAGATCATTTCAAATGTATCAGGTAAACTTGTAACATCAAAACTCGGAGGTCACCTAGGGAGTGTGACCAAGAATATCTTATTTTATGCGCTTGTAGTGGTAACAATCATCGTATTCCTGGGAACATTTGATATCAATCTCACAGGAGTACTGGCTGCAGCAGGAATACTGGGCATTGTTATAGGCTTTGCTGCCCAGACATCGGTATCCAATATAATCTCAGGGTTCTTCCTTATTGCTGACAAGCCTTTTGAGATCGGTGAAGCAATAGAGATCGATGGGCAGAGCGGCAATGTTCTCGATATTGGCCTTCTATCAACAAGAATAAGAACCTTTGATAACCGGTATATGAGAATTCCAAACTCTACTGTTGCAAATGCAAGAATAGTGAATCTATCAAGATATGAAATAAGGAGACTTGATATAACAGTCGGGATCGCTTATAAAGAAAATATACAAAAGGCACTTGAAGCACTGGATTCAGTGGTTAAAAATCACGAGAATGTTCTTTTAGAGCCTGAGCCGTTCATTCTTATTACACGATTCGGAGAATACAGCATCGATTTTGAGATTCGTGCCTGGATACCGCGATCAGAGCTTTTCACAACAAGGACTGAGCTTATTAAAGGTATTAAAAATGCCTTCAATGAGGCCAGAATTGAAATACCATTTCCACATAGAACGGTGTATTTTGGTGATAATAAAGCGGCTGAAATAGATTCACCCAAAAGGGAGGTGAGCTCAGAAAAGCTTTATATGTTTTAAAATAACCTTGATGCGAAGAAGCTATGAACGCACTTGATTTAATAGAAGACTCTAGAAAATTCGCAAAAGGAATGAAAATATTGCTGGAACACCCCTCTGAAATTTCGACCGGGGCAACGCCTTCTGAGGTAGTCTACAGTGAGGACAGGATGAGGCTTATCCATTATATCCCCAGAGTAGAAAGACCATATCCAGTCCCGGTACTCATAGTATATGCACTTGTGAACCGGTACTATATCCTGGACCTCCAGCCTGATAAAAGTGTGATAAAGAAGATGCTGGATGAGGGCCTTGATGTCTATATCATTGACTGGGGATATCCCTCAGGCTCTGATAGATACCTTACACTTGATGATTATGTGAACGGCTATATAAACAACGCTGTGGACAAGATCAGGGAAATATCTGGACTTGATAAGATCACGCTTCTGGGCGTATGCCAGGGAGGAACCCTCTCAGTAATGTACGCCTCATTGCACCCTGAGAAGGTGAAAAACCTTGTTACCCTTGTGGCACCTGTAGATTTTGATACAGATAAAGGACTTCTTAACATCTGGGCAAAGAGCACAGATGTGGATAAGATCGTGGATTACTATGGTATAGTGCCAGGAGATTTATTGAATATGGGATTCCTGCTCCTCGACCCGTTCAGACTTACGATTGATAAGTATGCAAGTATGTTCGAGCGCATAGAATGCAAACCGAATGATATAGAATGCCAGCGCAGGAATGAGGAGATCATCAAGAATTTCCTCAGAATGGAAAAATGGATATTCGACAGTCCCGGTCAGGCAGGTGAAGCCTACAGGCAGTTCATGAAAGACTGCTACCAGAAGAACCTTCTTATAAAAAACGAGCTGAAGCTTGATGGAAATAGGATAGATCTGAAAAATATAACCATGCCTCTGCTCAATGTCATGGCAGAGGCCGATCATCTGGTTCCAAATGAGGCAAGTATACCGCTGACTCATGCGGTATCGAGTCAGGATAAAGAGACGCTGATCTTCCCGACAGGACATATAGGTATTTTTGTTGGCTCAAAATCCCAGAGAGAGGTCGTACCAAAGATTGCACAGTGGTTAAAACCGAGGTCTGGATCCTAACTTCCAGGATGAAATAGATGCAGATACCATTGGAAAGCCTGCAGCCTCTTATTATCTTTATATCAGGTATCTTACTTACTTTTGCAATTGCACGTATTACACACAATTTTTTAATCAAGCATGCTTCTGAGAAAATCCTGGAAGAGCCCAAGCTTAAGACCATCTATCTGTTCGTAGAAAAAATAATTGTTTCCTCTGTTATTTTAGTGGGTGTTGTATTCACCACGTTCACAGCTTTCACTGAGACAATAGGAATTGTAACATCTCTTTTAGTGGTTACAGGATTTGCCTCCATAGTAATAGGTCTAGCTTCCCAGTCCACTCTCGCGAATTTAATATCAGGTGCACTCCTGGCAATAACGCAACCCTTCAGGATAGGCGATGCTATCATGTTCAAGAACGAATTCTGCTTCGTGGAAGACATAACACTCACCTATACCGTCTTCCGCACCTGGGATAACCGGCGTTTGATGATACCCAATTCCATGTTTCAGAGCGACATTGTGATCAATTACACAGCAAATGATCCCACTATGCTCGTGCCGGTGTTTGTGCATATAAGCTATGAGTCTGATCTTGAGAAGGCAAGACAGATTATGATCGATGTTGCTAAAAGGCATGCAGATTTCCTGCCCATAGGGGACTTGCCCAAGGTTCATGTCATGGAATTTGCCGAATCGGGAATAAATCTGCGCCTGCTGACAAGGACAAGGGATCAGCCCACAGCCTTTGAGATGTCAAAGGAAATACTGCGCCAGATAAAAAAAGAGTTTGATGACAACGGCATTGAGATTCCCTATCCGAGAAGATATATCATATTTGATAAAAGACTTGAGAAACAGTTAAACAGGATTGATGCAAATCTGGAAAAGTCATGATTTTTTTAAGGATCCGTGCCCGTAAGAAAAGGCTGAGATTGGAACATCAGACATAGGAATGCGATATGGTGCTTCGTTTAATAGAGATGATACTTCCTGAGGAGAACACTAGAGGGATACAGGAGCTGCTCATTTCCAGATCTGCTCAACTCTATTCTTTGAACCGAAACACGATAATATTACCATTCATTATGAGTAATATTACCCACAAGTATATAAACCTAGCGGTCTATTAATCCATATGCCTCCCAAACATGTTGGTGAAGAATTGAGAGAACTTGTAAAGAGCGTTCGGTATAAGCTAATTTCAGGAATATCTGTTAGTCCTGACCATTCTGTTGGAGAAACCACAATGTTTCCCGAAGCTTATTTCCAGACTCTTCAAAGTTATCCTGACCTGGAGAATGTCCTTGGAGATGGAATTTATGCATCTCGCTGGATTACAGATCTTGTATCGAAAACACATCTTACTCCGTATTTTCTGCCAAAAAGTAATGTAACCTTCCAAAGCAAAGGATTTGCGGGATGGTATGATATGCTCTTCTCTTTATGGGATGATCCCCAAAGATGGTTAGAACAATATCATATGCGTTCAATATCTGAAACAGTAAATTCGATGGTAAAATGCCGGTTTGGGGCAACGCTAAGGAAGAAACTTGACCCCAGGAAAGCAACTGAAACCAAGTTGAAACTTGTTGCTCATGATATCAGAAGGATTGGCTACATCGAGACTTTGTATGACATAAAACCTCAATGGCCAAGGAACAGGGTTTAGATGAATATTGTCCCAAAGCCTTATGACCCGAAAGATTTATTAAAGAGGAGTATAGTAGAGAAGCCTGACAACGGATGGTTTAGGACGGATAGGAGATCTGAAAAAATTGGACGAGTATATTACCTATAATTATATAGATATATTTTATAATTATATGGAAACATTTATATTCACTCTATATTTAATTTTCATTTTCCTGTGCATCCAGATATGGTTCTTATGGAAAGATATTGATAAGAACGAATTGAAAATAAAACAGTTTTTTAATGATTCTTTTTTCACAAAAAACTGTATTTATGTGTTCTCTTTCAGTGTATTTTTCATTATCCAGGGGTTTCCCGATGGAGTAACCATACCTGGTGCATATCTTAAAATCCTTGAAATGCTGGCGCTTGTCGGTCTTGTATTGTTCGTATATGAGTGGTACAGCATGCTGGAAACTTGCACCCATAAAAGATCACTTCCGCAGGAGCTTACTAATTTCCGCTATTTCTTCAAGAGAGATTAATATTACATTCGCTCCCGGTCTTATTGCAGGAGGATGCTAAATCTTAAGTTATTTAAGAACGTTTGCTAGGGCATATATAACCTTATGAAACAAGAGATATCAAGCGTGGATGTTGCCGCGATCATCAAGGAACTCCATCCGCGCCTTCACGATGCAAAAATTGCAAAGATATACCAGCACTCACCAGATGAGATCAGGATAGGGCTCCAGATCTTCAAAGAAGGCAGGACCAATCTTGTTATCGAGGCAGGCAGGCGCCTGCACCTGACAAAATATCCCCGGACTGCCCCAAAGTTCCCCCAGTCTTTTCCTATGCTGCTTCGAAAATACTTAAGCGGCGGTCGGATTACCGATATCTCACAGTATGATTTTGACCGCATCGTCGAGATCCATATCCAGCGCGGTGAGGATAAGACAATCCTTCTTATCGAGCTATTTTCAAAAGGCAATATTATCCTGCTGGATGCCCAGAGGCGAATAATCCTTCCGCTAAAATCCATCAGTTTCAAGGACAGGAAGGTGATACGGGGTGAGGTATACGAGCTTCCGCAGGCGCAGATCAGCCCTGTCGCAGTCACGCTGGATGAGCTAAAAGATATGTTCTCAAAGTCCCAGACCGATATTGTCAGGACCCTGGCAACACGCATGAACACAGGGGGACAGTATGCTGAAGAGATCTGCCTTCATGCTGGTATTGATAAGAACACCCCTGCATCCCGGCTGAGTGATGTTAATGCGACCTCGATCATGAGTGCCATACAGGAGGTCTTTAGGCCATTAAGTGACAGGCTTAGACCTCATACAGTATTAAAAGACGGGAAAGCCACAGACGTCCTGCCGTTTCCGCTCTCGCAGCATGAGACAAATGAGAAGAAGTATTTTGATACTTTTAATGAGGCACTGGATGAATATTTCGGCAAGAAGACCGCTGAAGAAAAGGGCGAGGAAGCAAAAGAAGGAAAAGGAAAAAAGGATGAGAGGCTCGGGCCGCTTGAATACCGCTTACAAAAACAGATGCAATCACTCAAGAAGTTCCAGGATGATGAGAAGCGACTCATTGAGAAGGGCGAGTTGATATATGCGCACTACCGGATGTGTGAGGGGATATTAAAAGCAATTAATAGTGCAAGAGATAGGGACTACTCATGGGATGATATCAGGAACATATTAAAAGAATCTGATATGCCTGAGGCCAGGACAATCAGATCCATTAATGCGAGCAAGGGAGCCATAACTGTAAACCTTGATAGTGAAGACGTCGAACTGGATATAAAGCTCTCAGTACACCAGAACTCCCAGGTATACTACGATAAAGCAAAAAAATTATCCTTAAAGATAAAAGGTGCACTTGTTGCGATAGAGGAGACAAAGAAACTATCTGAAAAAGAAGAGGCTCCAGAGATCGGTAAAAAGATACAGAAACAGAAACCCAGGCAGAGGTGGTATGAGCAGTTCAGGTGGTTTATCTCATCAGATGGGTTCCTTGTCATCGGCGGCCGGGATGCCCAGAGCAACGAGGATATTGTGAAGAAATACCTTGAGAAGAGGGATATATTCTTCCATACCCATGTATCAGGTTCTCCTGCTGTTATAATCAAGACGGAAGGTAATGAAGTCCCTGAGGCCACGCTCCTGGAGGCGGCACAGTTCACAGTATCGTATTCAGGTATATGGAAATCAGGACAGGTGAGCGGGGACTGCTACCGGGTGTTCCCTGAGCAGGTATCAAAGACACCGGAGCCGGGTGAATACCTGGCAAAAGGGGCGTTCGTGATCAGGGGAAAACGCAACTATTACAAGGATGTTATGCTGGGAGTGGCGCTGGGTCTTGAGCTCAATGAGGATAAAAGACTGATAGGCGGGCCTGTGAGTGCTGTGAAGAAATGGGCACAGCCTGTTATCGAGATTGAGCAAGGGGAGTTTAACCAGAACGATCTCTCAAAGAAGATCTATAGAATTCTGAGCGACAGGTTCGAGGATAAAAAGCTTATTAAGGCGATTGCATCACCTGATAAGATAGCCATGTTCCTGCCTCCGGGCGGATCGAGAATTAAGGCAGATTCACCTGGCCGTGATAACAAGAAATAAAGCACTCGATTGTGTCTCCTCCCTCGCAACAATCGGCTGGTTCGATACAGAGGTTATACAGGAGATGAAGCGACAAATCGAAAAGAGGTGATTAAATGTCCGAATTGGTATCCCTGGGGATACGACTTGATAAAAAAATGGTTGAAGAACTAAATCAGATAGCTGATGAAGAGCATTTGGACAGGACAACTATTATTAGAAAGCTTATGTCCAATGCCATCGAGAATTACAAAAGGGATAAGGCTCTGAGAAAATACGAACAAGGTAAAATCAGCATATCAAAAGCTGCTGAAGATACAGGATTGATCGTCGGGGAAATTGAAGAATACATGATCAGAAAAGGTTACAGGTCAAAGTATTCAACTGAGGACTTAGAAAGAGAACTGGAACTTCTTAAGGCCTGAAAAAGGGATTGTAAAGTTCGTTACACTCCCTTACTTTATGAGCCTCAGCACTTTTCGGACTGCTAAAGCGATGCGAATTCGTTATGACGTTGATTCAAAGCCCTAAGCTTTTTAGCATCCTCTCGCAGTTTCTGTTATCTTCATTATAAAAGTTCACGATTATTATGCCCATGAACTGATTAAAACTAATTCTTGGAGCCATGAAGTGTGGACCTTTATGTTCTATTAGTGGTTCTGGAAGTGATTCCAATAAACTGTCGTCTGCATGCTCTTTCATTATTCCGACATGCAAATGATGGAGTGGTTTCCTAATACCATTTTCTACTCCTTCATTTTCATAAAGAAAGAAAAAACCAGTGGGCTGTATATATTCGTAACTATATTTCTCGATATTTCCAATATGCAGATACTCAGAAAAATTTAGTATCGAGTCGTCAATGAACTTTATCCCCTCTATTATGATTGATCCACTGTCTTTAGATTTATGAGCTTCTTTTAGTTTAGGAGTTGGTATTTCTGATATTATACTTTGACAATGACTATAAAAAATACCCTCTATATCAGTGTACCTTTCCCATACATTCACTCATACTCATCCTTATACAACTCATAAAGGCATCCCAGTTTCATTGCCTGGAATCCGTGGAATTTGCCTTCTTGCCACGCTTTATAAAAATCATCCACAGGCATATCGAATCTTTTTTCACCTTCAGCTATCTCTTTCTTGATGTCTTCTTTAGTTAAAATATGTACTGGAATACCTGCTTTGTGTATAGGTTTACTATCTGTTCTAATTGGCGCAGCTATATGTTCCTTGAGTGCCCCTATAGATGTACCTATATTAGTACCGATACCTCGTCCTAAGAATACCGATTTTCCATGCTTTTTTGGTTTTTGAGTCATGTACTAAGAGTTAATGGGTCTGTTGATACTTATAATTTTGCGATGAACTCCATGTGCCTGCTCCGTGCCCCCCTTAATTTCATTGCTAAGCCAGAACAACGAACATACGATACAAACCCTCATGCTTCGACGTGGATGCCCAGCAATAGAATTGTGAGGTAGTACGATCTGTCAGTACGATCTGTCAGTACGAATACCTCTCCTCCTTCCACGGATCTGCACTGTAGCTGTACCCTTTCTTTTCCCAGAAGCCCGGTTCCCGCTTTTCTGTAAATATTACCCCTCTTACCCATTTTGCGCTCTTATACCCGTATTTTTTTGGAACAACAATGCGAAGTGGCCCTCCATGTTTGGGCTCAAGCGGCTTCCCATCAAGATTATAGGCAAAAATCACATCAGGCTCCATAAGATCAGCAAGAGGCAGGCTTGTGGTATATTCGTTCTCAGCCTCTATTGTAACAAATTTTGCGCTGCTTTTTGGTTTTACTGTCTTTGCCAGATCCCTGAAAAGCACCCCTTCCCATCCCAGATCAAGCTTGCTCCATCCTGTGACGCAGTGAAGATCGCTCATTACTGCCGTTCGATCCAGCGCCAGGAATTGATCGTATGTCAGCCGGATAGGTTTTTCAACCAGCCCTTCAACTCTAAAGTCCCATGTTCTCTTGTCGAATTCAGGCACCCGCCCGTAATGCAGGACAGGAAAATCCTTTGCTATACGCTGATGTGGCGGAAGCCTCTGTATAAATCTCTGCATATATGATCCCCATTAAGTAACAATGGGGATTCAGGGTATTAATACCAGTGCCCTATTCCACAAAGGGCTTGCCTGACTTGAGTATCACATCAGCAACCTCAGGGCGCATCGAATCCGCTGTAGGCCGCTTCCCGCTCTCGATCATCTGCCTCATCTTCGTGCCGCTAAAATCGATCCTGTCGTTATGCGGGCATACCTTGTCATTCGTTATCCCGCCGCACTTATTGCAGTGGAAAAACGACATAAAGAACATGGGCTCGATTCCTATATCAGGGAATTCCTTGAATATCTCCTGCGCAGCAAACGGGTGATAGAAATTTCCCACACCTGCGTGGTCTCTTCCAATAATGAAATGCGTGCATCCATAGTTCTTTCTTACGATCGCGTGGAATATCGCTTCCCTCGGGCCTGCATAGCGCATCTCGGTCTGGAAGATGCCAAGCACAACCCTGTCCCTGGGATAGTAATTATCGATAAGCACCTCGTAGCTCTCAAGGATTACCTCGTCCCTGAAGTCGCCCCTCTTTTTCTTGCCTATAACAGGGTTTATGAAAAGCCCGTCCACCACTGAGAGTGCGGATTTTTGCAGATACTCATGGCCAAGGTGCGCAACATTCCTTGTCTGGAACCCGACGATTCTTTCCCATCCTTTCTCTTTGAACAGGTTCCTTGTCTCTTCTGGTTTCATAGCATACTTATAATAAGGAGTTTTTGATTCATTAATGAGGTCTATCTTTCCGCCAAGCAGCGTATCCTTCATTGAGTATGTCTTTGCAACGCCGGGATGCGCAGCGTCGTTTGTCCCGAATACCTGCTCGGCATGAGACCTCTTATCAAAACTGAATCTCTCTTCGACATGCATCACTGCCACAATATGGTCGCTGTTCCTGATGAGAATCTCATCCCCTTCTTTTATAGCATTATTCTCGACATCAAGCACAACCGGGATCGTCCATGGAAGACCATCTGAGAGGCGTTTATTGTATAGAATGCTCTCATAATCCTCGCGGCAGTTAAAACCTTCAAGAGGGCTGAAGAGGCCGCTTGCGATGTTCTCGACATCCTTCATTAGATCTGTGGAGATGGAAATACTCTGGTACTCTCCTGCCTGTTCTGTGAGTTTTTTCTGCTTCTGTTCAGGTAAAACTCGATCTATTAATCTTCCGCCATGGGGTCTATTCTGTGTCATTGTTATCCCGGTTATCTACCTCTTCACATTCCCGGCATGCAGGCCGCATTCCTTCTTTGTGACATCCTCCCACCACCAGCGTCCTTCGCGCTCATGCTGGCCAGGGAGCACGGGTCTTGTGCACGGCTCGCACCCTATGCTGATATATCCCCTCTCATGGAGCTTGTTATAGGGGACGTTGTTCTCCCTTATATAATCCCATACCTGTCTGGATGTCCAGTTAGCAATCGGATTGAATTTCACAAGATTGCCAGTTCCGAACGTTGGGTCTTTCTGAATGACGGGCACATCCGTCCTTGTTCCGGGACTCTGATCCTTGCGCTGCCCTGTTATCCATGCATCCACTGTATTGAGGGCGCGCTTCAGGGGATCGACCTTGCGCGCATCGCAGCATTCCTTATGCCCATCTCTGTAGAATGAGAACAATCCCTTTTCCCTGGCGAGTTTCTCTGTAGCATCCCGGTTAGCGAAGAACACCTCTATGTTAATATTGTATGTATTCCTGACCTCTTCTATGAACTGATAGGTTTCAAGATGAAGTCGCCCTGTATCAAGTGTAAAAACCCGAAAATCGGGCTTTATCTTCTTTGCCATATCGATCAATACCACATCCTCTGCCCCGCTGAAAGAGATTGCAATATTCCCGTAATTGCCAAGCGCATACTCTAATATTTTCAGGGGAGATCTATTCTCGTACTCTTTTGCTAATTGTTCTATTGTTAATTGGTCTGACATATTGGGTTCCCTTTTTAACTGCAGATTTAATAATGTTATCTATATTTGTTTCTCTTTTTCTCAGATCCGGACAAATAGAAATTATTTTGAACCTACTAATTTTTGGGAAGAGGCTCTAAATCATATATTAGAAGAGGTGAGTTTATCTTATGACCACAAGAATGGATTTTTTAAAAGAGTCGATACAGAGCCTTCGTGACCAGAACCTGTTCACAGAACTTCCTATCCTCAGTACTGAGCAGAGGAACCGTGTGGTAATGAACGGGAAAGAGGTCATCATGATGTGCAGCAATAACTACCTGGGTTTTGCAAACCATCCAGGGCTGCGGGCCGCGGCCAGGGAAGCGATTGATTGCTGGGGATTCGGTTCTGGGGCAGTGCGCCAGATTGCAGGTACTATGGAGGTACATATCCGGCTTGAGAATATGCTGGCTGAATACAAGCACACTGAAGCTTCACTGGTGTTCGTGGCCGGTATTGCGGCCAACAGGGGTACCATACAGTCCCTGATGGGAGAAGAGGATGCCATCATCAGCGACGAGCTCAATCACGGCAGTATCATCGATGGGGTAAGGTTGACCAGATCCAGGCGAATGGTATACCCACATCTGGATATGGACGGTTTGAGGAAGGCACTGCATGAGACAAAAGACGCAAGACGCAGGCTCATCATCACTGATGGCGTGTTCAGCATGGATGGGGATATCGCACCGCTGGATCAGATAGTAGAGCTGGCAGAGGAGCATGATGCCATGATCATGGTGGATGATGCCCATGGTGACGGGGTATTAGGTAAGGACGGCAGGGGAATAATCGATCATTTTGGACTGGATGGCAGGGTGGATATCGATATGGGTACAATGAGCAAGGCTTTCGGAAGCCTGGGTGGTTATATTGCAGGGAGACGGGAGTTGAGGGAATACCTTATCAATTCGGCACGCAGTTTCATATTTACCACTGCTCACCCGCCCTGCGTGGCAGCCGCCACTATGGAAGCCCTGCGCATGGTACAGGATGAGCCAGAGCATCTAAAAAAACTCTGGGATAACACACGGTACTTCAAGAAGGCTATGAGCGATCTTGGATTCGATATTGGCCACAGCCAGACACCAATCACGCCGGTCATGGCCGGGGAGAGCAGGACTGCGGTGGAACTCTCAGGCCAGTTGTTCCAGGAAGGGCTTTTTGCAAAGCCAATCGTGTTCCCACTGGTGACAAAGGATAAAGCCAGGGTCAGGATCATCGTGACTGCCCAGCATACTGATGAGGATCTGGATGAGGCGATAGCTATATTTGAGAAGGTTGGTAAAAGAATGAGATTGATTTAAACGGCATAACAATCTGTTCACAGGAGGTAGGAAGCCAGATTTAAATGGCTTCCTTTCCGCGCTCGCCTGTGCTCACACGCACGACCTCTTCGACCGGATAGATAAAGATCTTGCCGTCGCCGTACTTGCCATTGCCATTGTATCCAGTTTTTGCAGCCTCTGTTATCGAAGTTATTGCCGTTTCCACGTCTTTGTCGTCCACGATCATATCCAGCCTGAGCTTTGGCAGGAACTCAACGCGGTACTCACCTGCGCGCCACTGCAAACTAATGCCCTTCTGGCGTCCGCGTCCCTGCACTTCTGCAACGGTCATGCTCACGATACCTTTCTCTTCAAGCGCTGCACGTACTGATTCAAGACTTTCAGGTCTTATTATTGCCTCGATTTTCTTCATTTTTCTCACCTCAAGCGTAAGCCTTTTCAGCATGCTGGGCAATATCCAGACCTACTGCTTCCTCTTCCTCGCGCACACGCAGACCAATGGTTGCATCTATAATTTTTGCAAGTATGAAGGTCACAACAAAGGCGTATACCCATACCACACCGACTGCTGCTATCTGGGTTACAACCTGCCCTGCGTTACCGTCAATCAGGCCAGAGCCTGCTGAATTTACAGCAGCAGTGGCGAATATGCCAGTGGCAATCGCACCCCATGTCCCGCCTATGCCGTGGCATGCCCAGACATCAAGGGATTCATCGATGTTGCGCTTCATCCTGAAGAGCATCGCATAGTAGCTCAATACTGCTGCCACTGCTCCTATTATAATCGCTGCAAGAGGTGTAACAAAACCTGCTGCTGGCGTGATTGCCACCAGACCGACGACTGCGCCTGTTGCAGTACCAAGTACGCTTGGCCTCTTATTGTACCAGCTTAACAGCGTCCACATCAGTGCTGCCGCCGCTGCTGCTGTATTGGTTACCACAAAGGCGCTTGCAGCAAGTCCGTCGCTCGCTAATGCGCTGCCTGCATTGAACCCGAACCAGCCAAACCACAGCAATACAGCACCAAGCACAGTCATGGGTATGTTGTGCGGTTCCATGGGCTGCTTCCCGAAGCCTTTGCGCGCTCCTATTACCAGTGCAATCGCAAGAGCCGAGATACCTGAGCTTATATGCACCACTGTGCCGCCTGCAAAATCAAGCGCACCCATCTCGCCAAGCCATCCACCTACACCCCATACCCAGTGTGCTATTGGGTCGTACACAAGGGTTGCCCAGAGCAGGGCGAATACCATGAATGCGCTGAACTTTATGCGCTCAACGAATGCGCCAGTAATGAGCGCAACCGTGATTATGGCGAACATGGCCTGGAACATCATGAATGCAAGTCCAGGAATGGTTGCCGCATAGTCGGCATTTGGCTCCTGGCCTACACCATTGAGCCCGAGCCAGTCAAGGCCGCCGATCACACCCCCGATATCAGGGCCGAATGCAAGGCTGTAGCCAAAGAGCACCCACTGCACGCTTATCAACGCAAGTATAGCAAAGCTGAGCATTATCGTCGAAAGAGCGTTCTTGCGCCGCACCATACCGCTGTAGAATAAGCCTACTCCAGGAATCATTAGCATTACGAGGGCTGTACTGATTAGAATCCACGCGGTATCACCAGTATCAATTCCGAGTTCTTCTTCCGCATACGCGGCACCAGCAAATATCGAAAGTAAAATTGCTGCAATTAAAAAATACTTTAAATAGTATATAGATTTTTTAATTTCCATGTTATCACCTTCCTGCCTACCAAGGCATACGGATACCTACTGTATAGTTAATGATATTTAAATTTAACTCAAAATAGAAGAAAAGCTATTTATAGTACTACAATTCATTGACTGCATCTCTTCAGAAGTATAGATAAATTTAAGTTACATGTACAATTATTCTGATTACTTATGTTAAAAGACGTCAAAGAAACTGCTTCATGGGAAAGGAGCACAGGAGAGTTCTCGGTCATTGAAGTCCCTGCTATCATAGTGAGCATTGAAACCTTTGTTAATTTGCAGAAGAACGCTGAAAAGATATTGGGCCTTGATGGTGCATCTGTGCTTTTATACGAAGCTGGCAAGAAAGCTGGTCTTCAGTGGATCAATCGCTTCAGCAATGAATGGGGTTTAAAAGATAAAAAGTTCATTGAAGCAGTTCAGAACTTCTACGCAGAACTTGGATGGGGAAAGTTTAGTATAGAAGAAGATAACAAAAATGAGCTTGTGGTAAGGGTTGAGAATTCATTTATTGCTAGAGGTTATGTGAATTCAGAAACTGCAGTCTGTCATTTTTTGAGGGGTTATAACGCAGGTCTGACAGAGGTGCTTAAAGGTATGGATATAGATGCCGAGGAAGTAAGGTGTACTGCAAAAGGGGATGACTGTTGCGAGTTTGTGATGAAACGTGTGGATTAATACCCAGTACTGGCTAAGCATATTATAAAATGCCATCAGAAGATTCGGTTCTTTCTGCTATTTTTGTATAGGATATATCGGCACACTTAGTTGTGGGATTTTGTTGAATCGCTTTCGAGAGGGCTAACAGTTTTATCCTGTTTGTGTAGATTTGTCAAAATAACCTCTTATACATGATTATGTTTTCGTTATAGTTGTGCATCAATTCATATACTTTTGTATATATCAATATAGGTTACTGAATTATTAAATCAACTAGACGATTAATCGGTAACATTTAAGTATTAAGAAATGATACTTAAAGATCAGGATTTGCCTGTTAATCGTCAAGTTTGACAGCAAAGAACTTAGGAGGAAAATATGAACAAATATGGAAGTATCATGACTGCAATGATTGTATTGAGCATATTTGCAGTCATTGGGGTAAGCAGCGTCTCAGGTAACAGTATGGCAGTGGCAGAGCAGGCTGTTAGCGTTCCGCCTTTACCTGCGGGAGATATGCAGACAATCAACTTCACAAAGCTTGAGATCTCACCCCGCTACAACAGCAATTTCAGGTTGCAGCCAGGGGAGACAAAAGAAATTACAGTCACTATTAAGAACAAGGAGAAAAAAACTGTCAGTGTTAAGCCAAACATAGTTATACCGCCTTACGGTGAGTATATGATGGAAAAAGAGTGGATAACTGTTACACCAGGCAGTGCTGAGATAGAGGCAGGTGGAAGCCGGAAATTTACAGTAAAAGCATCTGTGCCGAAGGATGCATCCATAGGATATTACGGTGCTCAGATCGCTTTTACAGATGAGGTAATACCTACGCCCTATCCCCAGCCTTTCCCCAATTATGTCCATTCCTTCAGCCTTTCCATTGATGTCTGGACCCCGCCCAAAATCCAGATAATGACGCCTTATATAAGCGACCAGCTTGAGGCAGGGAAGGAATACGATTACGAGATAAAGCTAAAGAACACAGGAGATAAAGCGATAGGCATAAGCCCAAGGATGGGGAGCGATATGTACTATGGCGGACCTTATGGCATGACGGCTCCGGCTTTAACTGATGATGCTATAACCATAACTGCACCAGCGAATATTCCTGCCGGTAAAACTGAGATAGTAAAAATCCATGTAAAAGTGCCTGCTGATGCCAAGGGTTATTACAACGGCTATATAGATCTTGGCATAGACGATAGATCAGTCAGGGAATGGGAAGGAAGAGTACAACTAAACTTCAATATATGGAAACAGCCAACTGAGCCTTTTGTGAAGAGCTTTAACCTGAAAGAAGCAGTAGCTGTAACCCTGGAGATAAGCTCTAACTCCTTTGGAATGTATCCACGGGGTCCATATGGTCAGGGGACAAAAGCCAATAAAGAACCATCCTTTGAGACCTCCATTGAAGGCCCGACAGGAAAAGCCGAGCTGAAAGTCCAAAAGAGAGTGATAAAAGGTGGTGTTAGCATGGGCGGGGACATCCCGCCATGGGAAATTGAGAGCACAGGCATCTACCAGGAGATGGGGACACAGTATGTAGAGACGTATACCGTCCAGGGTTCGCCCGGTGAATGGAAGCTTTCGGTGCTGCCAAGGAACACGGAGAGGTTTGAGTATACTGTAACGATTGGAGGGTAATACCTCCTTTTTTACTCCTACTTATCTGCAATGGTGGTGAGAGCATGAGTAAAAACCATGAGCCAATTCCGCTGCTGCTAGCTATAATCACACTTATCTTGAAGCAGATCTTCAGAAAAAAAAGAGATTGAGCGATAGCATGAATAACAGTTCTCTCAGCAATTGCAGTTTATCTTAGCAGGATTGAAAAACGATAATTAAAAAGGAAGTTGATGGATCATGGCTACAAAGATAAAATTCGTAATCGGATTTGTTCTCATAATATTAACTCTCGGTATTGGACTTAGCTTGAGCCAGAAACAATCGGATGTAAAACCTTCGTGGGTGCATCAGGTACAGTGGTCAGATAAGCCAGATGATGCTGCAAAGATAGAAGAACTGCTGTGGGCAGAGATAACCCCTTATAGAACAGAATATGAGATGATAAACATAATTCCCAGCGCTGATGGTAAAGGGCTGCGCCTGAAGGTGATAGCTCAAGCAAAAGACTCAGGCGACCCGGATATATATGATTTTGTGTATGAGGGTGATGAATTGCTGCTAACCGGCTATCTACTTGAGGCAATACCTTCTCAATTCAGAAACGAGGCAATCGGCATTGCACTTGGAAATCAGGAAGTAGCAGTATCAGTTTCCAGCGCAGGCGCTTCGACTGTAAGACGCATCTTACCGGGGACATCTGAGAAATTCTATGTGCCAAAAACGCTTCTGAGCGTGACATGGGAAGGGATTTCTGCGTTGGTCGACCCCGATGAGAGAAAGGTAGTGCAGGTCTGGAAGGCAGGAGCGCAGGATGCTAAAAGAGAGTAGATTGTTAATCTTTGGTAGCTACGAATCTGTAGGAGATATTATGAATAAAAACGTTAGTGGTATCATAACTGCAATAATTTTGCTTGTCATGCTGGCAGGAAGCGCAGGTGCAGCTCCACATGAGATGTGGATCAAGACATTTGGAGGGACGGATGATGATGTTTTATCTGTTCAGGAAACTCTTGATGGCGGTTATATACCTTCTGATTCTACAAATGATCCGCCCTATCCCCAACCCCCTACACCAAAGAGGAAAATCGATAATATAATTGGTATAATTGGCCTTTTAGTCGCATCAATATTAGGCTGGTTAACAGCATCAAAAGTAAGAAAAAACAGATTTCTCAGAGCAGGAGCAATCTTATTGGTGATAAGTTTTGCACTGTTCATGCTATTTCTTGCGACAGCAGAAGGCGATTATGGGATGATCTGGATTTTGTTTATTTCACCGATAATTTTCATAGCATCTCTTATTTTGCTTATCATTGGTATGATAAAACCTAAAAAGTAAATGCGGAGTAATATGAACAGATATTCTAACATTGCAATTGCATTAATCGTGCTGAGCATATTTGCAGGCGGTGCAGGCGCAGTACCTTTAGAAGAATGGAATAAAACATTCGGCGGAAGATTCGAGGATATAGCTAACTCTGTTCTGCAGACATCAGATGGGGGCTATGTATTTGCAGGCGGGACTACATCATATGGTAATGGCCTTGCAGATGTCTGGCTTGTTAAAACAGATGCTAATGGTAATATGCAATGGAGCAAAACGTTCGGAGGGACAGGCTTTGATAAGGCTTACTCAGTACAGAGGACCTCAGATAGTGGATATGTTATAGCAGGAATAACGAACTCATCTGGAAATGGAGAATTTGATGCATGGCTAATAAAAACTGATGCAGGCGGTAACATGCAGTGGGATCGAACATTCGGAGGAACAAATAATGATGGGGTGTTCTCAGTCCAGCAAACCTCGGATGGCGGATATATACTTGCAGGTGAGACATGGTCGTATGGGGCTGGATATGTGAATGCCTGGCTGATAAAGACCGATGCAAGTGGCAACGAACTGTTGAGCAGAACATTCGGGGGAGCAGATTTTGATGCTGTATTCTCTGTTCGGCAGACCTCAGATGGTGGATTTATACTTGCGGGTGAGACTTGGTCATATGGGGCAGGATATAATGATGCCTGGCTGGTAAAGATTTCAAGTGGGGCAGGTACAAGAACTATCACTGTAGACGACAGCGGAGGTGCGGATTATACGAAAATACAGGATGCTATAGATAATGCGAGCGATGGGGATACGATTCTGGTTTATAGCGGTATCTATTCTGAGAACGTAGTTGTTAACAAGCAGCTTATTCTGCGCGGTATTGACAACGGCGGCGGTAAGCCTATTGTAAATGCCAATCATAGGTGTGTTAATGGAAGATGCAGCGCTATAAACTTGAGTGCTGGGAATAGTATTCTTGACGGATTTATCGCTATAGGATCTAGTGTAACGTGGCCCGATGGGGGAGGAATTGTAGTGAATTCGAACAACAATATAATCATTAATAATACTGCTTGGCAAAACAGCGGCCCTGGCATCTTTGTGTATTCTTTTATTTGAGTCTAATAACAATACACTGACCGACAACACTGTTAACTTGAACAACGGTGGTATCGGTCTTGATTATTCTAGAAATAATATACTGAGAAATAACACTGCCCTATCTAACAACTTTAGCATTAGTCTAGTTCGTTATAGCAATAACAATATAATTAGTGATAACAATATCTCGGACAACGTTCACTATGGCATCTGGCTGAACTCTTCCAATAGCAACTTGATCTACAACAATTACTTCAACAATACCAACAACGCTTGGGATAATGGAAACAATACCTGGAACATCTCAAAAACCGCTGGAACGAATATTATCGGCGGCCCCTATATCGGCGGCAATTTCTGGGCGAACCCCAATGGCACAGGCTTTAGCCAGAACTGCATGGATGATGATAGTGATGGGATATGCGATGAATCATATGCACTTAACAATAACAGCGTTGATTACTTACCGCTCACTCCACCTATTATTACAAACTTCTCGGTAGTTCCAAACATGTCAATAAATGCTACAAACCCAGCGATGTTGTCTGCTGATGTGAGCGATGCAAATCTTAGAGCAGTGACTTTTGGAATCGTGGACTCAAGCAATTTGACAGCGCCAGATCAGACCGTCATTGCTGTGATTATAAACAGCACAGGCATAAGCGGTCGCTACACGATCAATCCGCCGGGACCTTGGCGTGGAATAGCTGCCAATATTACTAATGGAACAGCTTATGAATATCCAGCTACTATTTTTACTGTGCAGACAGAGCCGCAATTTGTATTAGTAGATGGCTATTTCATGAAGAATGCAACACAGGATTGGCAGCCAGCATTTTTGATATTCAACAATACAACATTTAATCTTGAGTTTGTTAGTAATGAAACAGAAATTCTTGAAATAGAAAGCGGAAACAGTTCTTTCAAAATCAGCAATCTGAAATATAAGTCTGGATTAACGCAACAACCTGAAAAGATAGATGGCACAACCTTTACTTTATGGAGTATCGGAGATGATCGTAATCCACGTATGGAATCCCGGTCTGTTCCAACGGGTAATTATAAAGCAATGGTACATGCTGTAGATACTGCAGAGAATGAGTATATTTTGTGGGCAGATATGGGCGTAGTAGCCTTACCGCCATCACCTACTACAACATATTCTCCAAGCGGAAGTAGCAGCAGTGGAAGCAGTGGTGGAGGTGGTGGCGGCGGAGCTTCAGGTGAGAATTATGCAAATATAGAGATAAAAGAGAAATATGATCTTCATATCTTTAAAGATAAGGTCACATCATACAAATTCGCTAACAAGAGCAATCCCATATTGTTTGTCAATATAACGGGTAATACCAGTGCTGGAGACGTTACTGCTGCTGTAGAAGTGCTGAGAGACACATCTTCGCTAGTAAAAAGTCCTCCGCAGGGTATTGTTTATAGAAATATAAACATCTGGGTTGGAACATCAGGTTTTGCTGTACCCAAGAATATAAAGGAAGCTATCATCAGGTTCAGGGTTGAGAACTCGTGGCTTAATAATAGCAAGCTTGCAGGCAGTGATATCAAGATGGTCAGGTGGGATGGAAACGGATGGATTACTCTGGAGACCACGGAAAAATCCAAAGACAGCACATACACCTACTATGAGGCAAAAACAGATTCCTTCTCTTCATTCGCTATAGCAGGATTTAGAGATTCGATAACAACAGCAGCACCAGCAGAAGCAAACATCACCAAATCAACGGTTCAAGCAGAGGCAATAGATCCAGCTCAAACAGAAGATCAGACAAAGAAGGCTGCAGGATTTGATATAGTTCTGGCAATAATAACACTCTTGGCAGTTTATATACCCAGGCAGAGGAGAAGATGATCCCTTCATCTTCTTAATTGATGAAACGTATCGATCAAGACTCAAAGTAATTGGTGATAGAATTATGCAAGATATTGAGAAGCCAACATCCGGAAACCTTGAGCAATCCAAAACTCCTGAGTCGCTGGTAGTCGGCATCAAGAAGGTTTACCCATCAATTCTTTTCATCACACTGTTAATCGTTGGCGCATATTTCATAATATATACATCGCTGGAGGACCGTGCTGATTCCGTTGGCAGCCGTTCCATAATTATTCCCGGCAATGGCCAGTTGGAGTTTAAATTAGATATTGAGTATGTCCGCTTGAACAGTGAGAGGGGGCTTAAGGTGCATGGACCGACTTCATTTTTTATGGGGGGATCACCCCGCACATATCCGTTAGGTAACGGTATCAACGAATGGAATAGACCCCACTACTTCTTTTATTTGAGGTCTAATAGTTACATGAGGCTTGAAGGCATAGTATATGGCCCCAATAACTTAAGCTGGAGGAGCCCCTTAAGCGATGTTTCATCCTTCTCTTTCTATGTAACGGTGCCTGAATTAAGCCATCAGAGTGATTCTATATACATAAAGTTGCTCCCAGATGGAAATTACAGTATCGTGATAACAAACCTTGAACCTAAAGAGGTGAATGCTACGATAATCGTTGAAGAAAAGCTAGCTCAATACTCCAGACCATATTTTTGGTATGGGCTTTTCATCTTAATAATAGCTTTAGGTTATCCAATGTTAGTTCTGATTGCTCGATGGAAGTATAGGGGTGCCTGAAGGATGCAATAGCAGATATATTTGTGCGAAAGAAAAGGTGAGATTCATATGAAAATATATAAAATAAACACTATCAAAATAGCTGGAATAATGGCTCTGATATTTCTATTGCTGGGGGATAGCGCAGGAGCGGCTACCCTTAAGGTGGATAAAAGCGGTGGCTCGAATTATACAAAGATTCAGGATGCTATTAATAATGCGAGCAACTGGGATACAATTCTTGTTAATAGCGGCACGTATTACGAGAATGTAAATGTAACCAAAAGGCTTATTCTAAGAGGCGTGGACACAGGCGAGGGTAAGCCTATAGTAGATGCAAGTGGAAATGGCAGCGCTATTACTTTGAGCGCAGGATGGAGCACGCTTGAGGGATTTACAGCCATAAACTCTGGTAGTTCACCTAATGCTATCCAGGCATATGCCGGAATCTATGTAAATTCTGATGGCAATATAATCAGAAATAACAATGTCTCAAATAGTAGTTATGGCATCTTTCTAATATCTTCCAACAATAACACACTAAGCAGCAACATTGCCAGCTCCAACTACTATGTGCTGACAGACAAAAAAGGGTTTAAAACTTTCGGGGGCGACGGAATAATTCTAATAATGTCCAATTACAATACGCTGAGAGGCAATACTGCCAACTCAAACCACATTAGGGGCATCGGTCTGGAATCATCCAGCAATAACATGTTGACTGGCAATAATGCATCGAACAACTACTACGGCATCTCTCTGAAATATTCTGGTAATAATACGTTGGATGGCGACATTGTTTTAAATAACAGCATCGGCATCTATTTGACCTATTCCGGTAACAATACACTACGCAGCAACACTGCCAACTCGAACAAAGGATACGGTATTGGTCTGAGCGATTCCGACAACAACATGTTGAATGGGAACACCGCCAACTCAAACATCTATACTGGCATCAGTCTTGTCTTTTGGCTCTGGATGAAATTCTCGATTCCATTAGCGTTTATTGTGGTTATGCTTATATACATATTAATGCTGGCCGCACGCTATGTGGACGCAAGAGTGCTGGAGTCAAAAAACATCTACCGACTTCTACACGAAAATATCCATTCAGCAAGAGATAAGCCTACTTACGCAGGGAAGGTGACCTGATCCTCATGCAAGATATTGAGAAGCCGATCTCCAAACACATTGGACAATCCAAAACCCCTGATCCTCTGGTGGAAAAAATATTATGAAACGTTTGCAAATAGTATTTTTTACATTAATAATTTTATCTTTAATAATTACAGGATGCGTACAAAAGACATACAAACCTCTTTCTGAACCCCAAATAAAGCAGTTTCTTACTGAAAAAAATGTAACACCTTTGGTGATTCGAACTGTAGAGAATTCTACTGTAATTTTGTATGAAACTCAATGGGTAACAGGAATTTATTACTTATCAGTCGATGAGAGCGACAAAATGTCCATAACTCACACTACGACGGGATACAATCCCTCTTTTCCCGTTTCGATTAGTTGCGGAGCATCGCTCGTAACCGTTGTTATCAACGATAATGAAGTTTTAAAAAAAGCATATAAAGTTACTGTGGTATATGAGAACAAGCATGAGGTAACTGAGTTAGTTAACAACAGCAGAGCACTACTAATTATTCCCGATGAGGGTGTAAGAAATACAAAGATGGGCTGTTATTCAGTTATTATAAACGATAATGATAATAAAGTGTTATTTAATAGCACCACAGGCTACAGCACAATAACCTATCTGCAGGATATAACTTTATTTACAATACCTGATGAAATTAAGACAACTTTTAGTGTTGGGTATTACAATTACTACTCACCTCCCTACGGACAAAGGAAAGATTTAGTATTCAATGTTGGAGAACCAGTGATTTTATCATTATATTCTACGAATTTAAGAGGAGGAAGTTTTCCTGCGATTGCAAATGAAACAATCTTTGTACTATCCGATGTAAACAATACTATAATCTGGAGCAAATCCTTTGGACGTCTCGGAGAAAGTTTCTCAGGCGGAACAGGTGGCGGAGGGGGTGTAAGCACATTTTGGGATCAAACTGACAAATTTAACAATACAGTCAAACCAGGGACATATAAAGCTGGAATAATATTCAATAATATAACATATAACGTTCCTAATGATTACTCTGGCGTTATTCCTTTTAGGATTGAATCTTAAAAGTCAATCACCTGAAGAGGTTGCTAAATATCCCAGGGAACGCCGTAGATATCTTATTTGGAGAGTTAGGCGAACTGTTTGTGAACCGGGAGCATTTCGATGTTTATGTCTGTCCCAAGTGCGGCCGTGTTGAGCTTTTTGTAGACGGCATTGGAGAGGAGTTCCGACCCCACTAACGCAAGGAGGTATATCACGGAATCCGATGATGATCATCGATTGTACCCTGCAGTTTTAAGCCTGTACATGCTAATTGCAGAATCTTGTTAAATCACACTGTTTTTATCCCCAGGTGACGGTAATTGATCTCCCAGTACTGGTTTCAACTCATCGTAGAACTTCACCAGGAGTTTTGTGGCTTTATGCTCTTCATTTAGAGTAAAGGACCGCATCTGCTTTCCAATCTTTTTCTCAATAACTATGTTATTTTCCAGAAGAGGTTCTAACACTCTTGCTACGCTGGAGTGATATAATCCAGTACCCTGCGCAATTCCTGAGAGGTAATTGATTTCTCCTTTGTTTTTCATGAGATATTCCAGCACAGTCATCTGTGCCGTTTTGCCGAATAACTTTTCAAGCGGGCTCATATTATATTTTCATCCTGTTTACGCCAATTTGTCAAATGATTTTTACATATGTGTATATACTCATTTTACCTAAGTATCAATTCATATGATTTACTTATAAACTAATATACGTTACGTTTTTAAATTCATAGGCTTGACTATTAATCGTAAAGTTTATGTATTAAGACATTACACTTATTAAGGTACACAGGTTAACGTACAGATCTGGATGATCTATGTAGGAGGAATAAAAATGAATAAACGATTAGCGTGTGCTATATTCAGCCCGCCCAGAAGTATTCTTGAAAGCTCGGTATCAGGCGCATATAGTCTTAACAGAAGAAAATCAATAATTAGAACTGTACTGCTGATCATTTGCACTTTTACATTCGTGAACTCGGCAGTTGCAGCTCTTGAAATAGTAGACTTTTTTTCCGATTTCACCACAAGCGAGGTCACCATTAAGTCCAGCCAGATTCATCAGGGGAAAGCGGTTTTTGAACTCATGAATGGAGAAAAGGTAGTAGAATCACAGGAAGTACCATTTGAAACAAAAGCCGGAGAGCAGGTCTCCAAAGTAATACTATGGCAGAATAAACCCCAGCATGATTACTACACTGCTCAAGTGAGCCTGTATAACGACACCGCCATTCATGATAAAAAATCCTATCAGGTATCATATGGCACTGTTGCCATGCCCAGTTTTCATGTGGTGGATTTCTCGCCTTCGAACAAAGGGGTGCAGTTACTGCTCCGCCCTTTCAATCCAGGCGCTGTTGATATCAAAATAGAGCTGCTTGATAAGAACGATATTGTTTATACAAAGACTGAAAAGGACGTGTATCTCACAGCGAACAAGGAGCTAAAGATAACATGGCCGTTTCTGCTTGCTGATAATGGGGAATATACTGTACGGGCAAAAATATTAATGCACAGGCTTTATGCTTCACCGCTGATCAATACATATATCGCAGTTTTCACTGCAAGCGACGAAGTAGAGATCCTGCATGATGATGTTGAGGTCGATGAATACGGTGCCAGTATAACACTGCGAGGGAAGTCCCGGGTCCCTTTTGATGGTTTCATAGAAGTAACGGCAAGAAACAGGGCGACAAATGAAACAAAAACATATCGCCAGCAGATAGAAGAAATTCTTGTTTCAGGAAAAGAAGATACTGCTGGAGTGGTATGGAAGGGGCTTGCGCCAGGGACGTATGATGTTGAGATAAAGGCGGTAAATCAGCAGAACACAGCACTGGATACTTATGAAACGGTTCTGCGCATCCATGAAGAAGACAAAGCGCCTGAAACTCCTCCCGTAAAAAGCACTCCTGGTTTCACAGCGCTCGTTCTTTTGATAGCCGTACTTGCGGTAGCATGGATAAAGCGGGGCGGTTAGAATGTTCGATCTCATAATCCGAAGCCTCACTCAGAGAAAAATGAGGACAGGACTTACCATATTTGGTATTGCCCTGGGCATTTTTGCTGTTGTTGTCATGGGCGGGATGTCAGAGCATATGAACCTCGTTGTAGACAGGTCATTGAAACTTATGGCAAATAATATCCAGGTGCAGCCAGATGGAACACTGGGCGGCATTGGAAGTCTTGATGAATCAAAAGTCAGACAGATCAAAAGAGTGCCCGGGGTTCAGGATGCCCACGGAGTACTGATAGCTTCTCTTGATCCTGAAGGGGTTGGAGGATTCGGGGGTGGTGACATGGTTTTTGGTGTTATTCCTGAAAAACAATTGAAGGATGCAAAGCTTGCAGCAGGTCGATATCTGGTTCCCGGAGATGGCTACAGGGCGGTCATCGGCAGCAGCATAGCCCGGAAGTTCGATCTTAAGGTCGGAGATGAACTTGAGATAAAAAGTAAAAGGATGCAGCGTACATCATCCATAACCAATACCAGAAATGTCAGCGTGGTGGGGATACTTGAGTACACAGGTTCTATTTTTGATTCTGCGGTTCAGATGCCTCTTGACAGGGCACAGAAGTTCTATGGAATGGAAAACACTGTATCATTCATTTATGCCAAGCCTGCTCCCGGTGCTGATCCTGAAGAACTTGCGAAAAGGATAGAGCTGAGTGTAGAGAAAGTTAAAAGCGAATCACCCGATACGCTGAGGAAAAGTTTTCAGGGGCAGCTTGTCATTTTCAGTCTGATTACCATAAGCGCTGCAGTGCTTGCAGCCATCATAGGGGGCTTGAGCGTGATGAACACGATGCTCATGTCGGTCTCTGAAAGAACAAAGGAATTCGGGCTTCTCAAGGCGCTCGGCGCTGAGCGAAAAAGCATTCTTTTCATGACCATGGGAGAGGCTGCATTTATGGGAGTGATCGGAGGTATTGCTGGCATTGCTGCAGGTGGAATCACAGTACATTTTCTTAACAACATTTTTCTCAGTTCCCAGGGGTCGGCGCTTTTCTCTATAACTCCAAGGCTTGCAGCAGTCGCCCTGTTGTTCGCAATGGTGCTTGGAATTGTATGCGGTACCTATCCTGCTTATAGAGCAACGAAAATGAGTCCGATGGAGGCGCTGCGATATGAGTGAAAATGGAAATAATGGTAACGGCAGAGAACCGATTCTCCGCATCAGGAACCTTACGAAAACGTATATGCAGGGCAAGATACCAGTGCATGCGCTCAACGATGTTAGTTTTGAGGTAAGGAAAGGTGAATTCATAAGCATAGTTGGCCCTTCGGGGAGCGGGAAGTCGACGCTGCTGTCGATGATAGGGCTGCTTGATAGACCCACCGGGGGCAGTGTGTTTATCGAAGGTAATGAAATCACAAAAGCAAACGAGGGCGAAGCTCCAAGGATACGAAGGGAAAAGATCGGTTTTGTGTTCCAGCATTTCAACCTGCTATCCACGCTTACTGCAATGGAGAACGTGGATATTGCGATGCGTTTTTCCAGGATACCAAGATCCAGGAGAAAAGAAAGAGCTGTAGAGCTGCTCACTCAGATTGGACTTGGCGACCGGTTAAAACACAGGCCATCGGAATTATCAGGAGGGCAGCAGCAGCGTGTATCCATTGCCAGGGCTATGGCAAATCATCCTGCTATCATCCTTGCGGATGAACCAACAGGTGCAGTGGATACAAAGACTCGTGAAGTGATAGTTGATCTCTTAAAAGGGCTAAGTGAAAAAGGTCAGACCATCATTGTCGTGACGCATGATATGGAAGTTGCGCGGCAGACTGACCGGATAATAACAATGCGGGATGGCATGATCGCAAGCGATACAGGAGTGACAGGAAATGAGGAGCATGGGTTATAATGAAATTAGGTGCTAAAAATGACATACAACTACAAACCTTTCAAATATTTTTTTATAACCCTTTTAGTCACCTGGATATCACTCTTCACAGCTGCATTTTTTAGCCATGCTAAAGGCTTAGAATCTTATCAAATTCCAGCCATGCTGCCAGGTTTATTCGCACCCTTTGTCATTGCAATGTTTATGATTTATGGTTCAAAAAACAGCGAGTTAAAAAAAGACTTCAAAAACAGAATCTTTAACCTGAAGCTTATCAAATTGAAATTCTGGCCGGTAATTCTATTAATAATGCCTTTTTCTTTGTTTCTTGCCACGGCAATATCATTATTATTTGGACAACCAGTCGAGCAATTTTCTATCTCTCCAGAATTTACCATTTTTGGAGGAGAGGTTATCATTATTTTAATTATCCTCTTTCTTGCACCAACTTTTGAAGAGTTAGGTTGGAGAGGTTACGGTGTTGATAGTTTGAGAAAAGGAAAAAGTCTTATGAAAGCAACCTGGATTTTCGCATTATTATGGATATTATGGCATTTGCCTTTATTCTTAATTAATGGTTATTACCAAAACAAATTAATTCATATGAATATTATATATGCTTTGAATTTCGTCGTAAGTATCATCCCTGCTGCTTTCCTGATGAATTGGATTTTTTACAAAAATAATCGAAGTATAACAGCAATTATCATTTTCCATAGTCAATACCTTCGCCACACTGCTATATATATAAGATAAGATGAATTAATTCTGGGATATATCACACGTTGTATTCAATAGATATATCCCAGGAACTTGTATGTTCAACGTTATATCACGTCTTCAATGTTTAAAAACCTGTCTGAGTTCAACGACTATATCTCAGTTGACTGTCATCGTGACAGCACTATTAGCCATGACCGTTCGAGTGACTATGCTTGGTATTTCCCGTTGGGCAGGTGAAGGTGGAAGTTATCGTACTGTTCAACGATTCTTCAATACTCCTATTGCATGGGCCAAAGTTCACTGGTGCCTGATTCATCATTGGTTTCTATCATCTGACGATACATTCATCATAGCAGGTGATGAAACAGTGGTGACAAAATCAGGCAAAAAAACTCACGGCATCGATCGTTTTTTCTCATCGCTGTATGATAAAGCGGTTCCTGGAGTATCCTTTTTCACTTTTTCTTTGATCAGCACAAAGCATCGAACATCCTTTCCACTAATGATTCAACAAATTGTTCGTTCTGAAAAAGAAACTGGTGTGGAAAGCTTGATTTCTGAGGAACAAAACAAAAAAGACCAAAATAAGAGTAAACCTGAGAAAAAAAATAAACCAGGTCGACCCAAAGGCAGTAAAAACAAAAACAAGGAGATTGTCGAACTATCACCGTATCTGTGTTTTATTCAGAGTATGCTGAAAGAAGTTCTGCAGATCATTGGAAATGGCACTATCCTCACCTATATCGTGCTTGATGGGGCATTTGGAAATAATAATGCCCTGCAAATGGTCAAACAATGTGGGATCCCCTCACTGCACTTGATTTCCAAACTTCACCGTAACTCTGCGCTATATTTTTCTTATTCAGGTAAATATAGCGGTCGTGGTAAATGTAAAAAATATGGCGATAGAGTCGATTATGACAATATTCCAAAAGACTATTTGAAAGAAACTACCCGCGAAGAGTCAATTCAAACCGAAATATATCAAATGACATTGCTGCATAAGCTATTCGCTCAACAGCTTAATGTTGTCATTATTGTTAAAACGAATCTTGTAACTCATGCAAAGTCGCATGTAATTTTATTCAGCAGCGATCTGGATTTACCTTACGGGAAGCTGATCGATTATTACAGTCTGAGATTTCAGATTGAGTTCAATTTTCGAGATGCAAAGCAATATTGGGGATTGGAAGATTTTATGAATGTCAAGAAAATACCAATCACTAACGCGGTCAACCTGGCATTTTTCATGGTGAACATATCTTTTGCTTTAATCGATGAGGCGCGTAAACATAATCCACTTTTTGGAGTTCAAGACCTCAAAGCATACTTTAGAGCAGGCAAATATCTCTATGAAACATTAAAATTGATACCGGAAAAGCCTGATCCAATTTTAATTCAGCAAATATTTGAACAAATAACGAAAATAGGTAGTATTAATACTCATTAATGGCGAAGGTATTGTCATACATTGATATATTGAATTAAGATTTTAAGAGGTTCAAAAATGGAAACTAATATCGCTAAAGAAAGGGTCTTAACGCAACTGCTGGAAAATATTAGCAAAAAACTGGATGAACTGATCGAATTAAAGCAGGACATAGCGACATTAAAAGAAAAGATCGAGAGCATAGAAGAAATGCTAATCGAAGAGCTGACTGATGAAGAAAAATCAGATATGCTAGAGGCGATGGAAGAGTATGCGAAAGGAAAGACGATCTCCTTGGCCGAGGCAGAAAAGGCACTTGGGATTTGAATGAAATACAAGGTGGAATTGAGCAGCAAAGCCTACCAATACCTTTCAAAGTTGGATGAACCCAGTAAAGTGAGAGTTTTTAACAGGATAAAAGCACTTGAAGAGACTCCTTTTCCAGCAGGCTTTAAAAAACTCCAAGGCGAGAAGGACGTATACAGGTTAAGAATTGGAGACTTCAGGATACTTTATAAATTATTAAAATCGAAAGAAACCATCTTAGTATTTAGAATAGAGAAAATGAACAGAGTGTATCGGTAGGCAATTTTCTTCAATTCTTCGCGGTTTAAGGTGTAGATCGCTCACCGTAAAGGGCGCAAAGATCGCAAAGCAGAGCTTGATAATGCTGTCATACAGCGGGCAGGGAAGATCAGGGTAACAGGCTTATCAATAGGATCACTCTGCTCAAGAGCAGCGCTTACACGGGCGGAGCTTGGCGCTGTCAGTATCGGAATTGCGAAATGACGTTGTTTCGGGAACATACTGACGTCAGGGTTCTTATATTTATGATTTGATGATATAATGCAAGCTATCGCTCAGCGAGCTTTTCAAGAATCTTCTCAAGGCGCTGGTTGTGGCAGTCTTGCTTTATTACAAATCGATGTTAATCAAAACGTTTGATATTTATATTATAAAAAGATATATGCACTTGGTGAAACCCATGCAAATTACAATCCCTGCAAAAGTAAAGGATGGCAAATTATTGCATGAAAAATTAAAATTAAGTGATAAAGACGTAATTGTAACTATAAAAGAAGTTCCGGAGAAATCCATAGTCGAAGAGATTAGTGGATCTTTACCTATCAGAAAAGAGTTAGTTGACGAATTGGTTGAAAATGAAGAAACGTACAATCCTGAAGATATGGCATGAAACTCGATAGAGCAGAACCGGAATCTAAATTTTTCATAGACACTAATATCTTTTTATACAACCTAACGAACCATCCTGAATTTGGGCAAAGTACAAAAAATTTCTTAAAAAATATCGAACTTGGAATTGTATGTGGTAAAACCTCTGTTATTGTTCTAAATGAATTGCTCCATAAACTTGTTATTGGAGAAATTGCGGAAAAGTATCAATTAAGATTGTTTCAGGTTCCTGCGCTCATAAAGCAAGATTCAACTATTTTGTCAGGTTTGAAGTCTTACGAGCTTGTTAATAAAATCGAGTTGATTCCAAACTTAGAAATCCTTAGCGCGACTAAAGAAATATTCAGTTTAGCAAAATCATGTATGGTAAAATATAGTTTAATGACTAATGATGCGATTATCGTAGCAACTTGTGATATTAATGGTATTTCTAATATCGCAACAAACGACGGAGACTTTGATCGTGTAGATTTTTTGGTAAGATGGAATCCATAAACATTTTATACAGATGACACAACAGCTACAGCGCCCCCGCGCCCCTGCAACACCCAGTATAAATACGGCGTGGCCGCCATCAGTAAAAGTCCGCTGTACTGCGCTCCCCTCTCAGACATAATATCATGCATGAATACATACAGCATGGGCACGACAAGAGAGCTAGGCGCAGGGATAAGATAGAAAGTCAAAGGGCGCAAAGCAGAGATTGATAATGCTGTCATACAGCGGGCGGGGAAGATCAGGGTAACAGGTTTATCAATAGAATCACTGCGCTCAAGAGCGGCGCTTACACGGGCGGAGACGGGCGCAGAAAAAAGATATGACTCGATTTGAATCGAAAGCGAAATACTAGCTTGAACTGGGAATCACTGATCAAAGAGTCCGTTCAGTTCGTTTTAGTTCGGTGTTTATCTTGCAAATCTAGCCTCAGATGTGATAATACAATAACAGTTATTTCTCAGCGAGTCTTTCAAGGATTTTCTCAAGCCGCTGGTTATGCTCTTTGATCCACTGATTGTGCTCTCTTTGCTCTAATGTAAAAGATTCTAGTACAGATCTAATTTCCGGAAGTGCTGAAGTATCCTTCTTTATATCTCCTAATAACTCGTTCCCTTTATCCAGCTTTCTGCCGATATCTGTTAGTTCGTCTGTATATAACCTCAAAAATCTTTGTGGTAGGTAAATCTCAAAAGGTATTTCTTTACTTGTGATTTCATCAATTACAGCGCCCCTTTGCGTTCCCTTAGCTCTAAGTTCCTCCAGAAAATCAGCCACGACTCCATTCTCACCGCAGCACACCATTTTTATGCTACCATCTATATCATTAAAAGTAAAGCCCCGCAGGTCGTAAAGTCTTGCGATATCCTCTATAAGAGCTCTGAATCCGATATCCTGAACTTTGCCAGTGATCATTATGTTGTAGCATGTCTGCATAAAAGTATCCATGTATCCAAACAGTATTAAATTTAACTTCATACAAGACCTCAAACATCATCTATTTACCCACAACAAATCCCACTTTCACATGGCTAATTGAACAGCTTCGTATAAGTCATCTGCGTTCATCGGCGTTCATCTGCGGTTCCTTTATTATTCAATGTCTACAGGAGGTTGCCCCGGTAACATATCGGCACCGCCAATTTAATAGCTATGATGTTATACTTATGTTATCCCGTCCCCTTTACATCGACCGCTTGCATCCCCCCCTCATTGCGCCAAAACCCCACATTCCCACATCCGCCTCATAGCAAAGGGCTTGGATGAGTAGGAGATAGTATTCAGGTTGAGCATCAAAAAAAATTCCGAACGCATCAAGTGAGCGGTATTGAATCGTTACTCTTATACTATGTGAAGGCTTGCAAGACTTAAAAATAGCAGTGATAATGTGATTGAAAGGATAAGAGAACTCGCTAAAAAAGAAGCTATAGAATTTACACACCATGCAAGAACACAAATGTATAAGCGTAAAATCGACTCCACCGAAGTGAAACAATGTTTACTTAATGGTGGGATAATAGAAGAATATGAGGATGATAAACCATATCCAAGCTTTTTACTCTGTGCGAAACTCGATCAGAAATATCTACATGCTGTATGTGCTGTTGCTGAGGAACAGTTATTTATAATCACAACCTATTATCCAGATGATAACTTATGGATAGCACACAAGAAAAGAAAATGACTCTAAAATGTCCTGTTTGTGGAGGACAACTAAAAAAGGATAAGATTCGAGAAGATGTATGGATAGATGGTGAACTGTTAGTTATCGACAACCTGCCAGCCAAAGTGTGTCTGCATTGTGGTGAATCTATAGTGGATTATAATACCATGAAAAAAATTGAAAAAATAATTCAAAAATTCAAACATAAAGAAATTGCCAGTACCAAATTTACAGCATATGAAATAGATGCAATGGCGACAGCTCTAGCGTAATGGTGTAGAAGCAGTCATAGGCTTCATGGCTGCACGGCTATCCGCGATCAGACCCAGCGCCGCCGGCCATCCATTGTTTTTATTTCTTTGCGTACTTTGCGTTCTTCGCGGTTTAAGGTGTAGATCGCCCACCGCATCGCTCACCGCAAAGGCCGCAAAGAGCGCAAAGCAGAGATCGATAATGCAGTCATACAGCGGGAAGGGAAGATCAGGGTAGCAGGTTTATCAATAGGATCACTCTGCTCAAGAGCGGCGCTTAAACGGGCGGAGACGGGCGCTGTCAGATTGGCATTCAGATTAGTGTTTTAGAAAAATGTTGCCCAAAGAGATATCAACGCATTTATGTATCCCTTATCTTTACAGCATTATCTTTCAGAACAATAAATTTTTCATTTACATTGATTGATTTTAAAAGTGTTTCAAGCAAACGAAATCTTGTGGCAGGATTGGTCGTTGAAGTTCTTATTAGTATGATTCCCCTGGAAGGATTATCCAGTCTGAAAACAAGCTCCCCAAAATCCTTATCGTCGGTAATCAAAATTCTCTCATCTTCATTTGCTTTTTGGAGAACTTCATCATCAGATGCTGAGGGTTTCCAGTCCCCAACAAAAATAACATCATGTCCGGCATTCTTTAACATGGCCGATAGTCTCTTACCTGTACATTCATCTATAAGGAACTTGAATTTCAAGCCATCTCCACAATCGGGATAATTTCCTCTCCGGCAACAACCTCTGAAACATACCGTAGTGCTGCTCTAATATCCTCTTCTGTAAGATTCGGATACTCTTCAAGTATCTCACTTATGCTCATTCCATCCGCCAATCTTTTTATTATAGCATCCACTGGAATTCTCGTACCTCTAATAATAGGTTTTCCAACCATAATTTTTGGATTAACGACTATTCTTTCTTCCATCTCTATAATAGTTGGTATTAATGTTATTATACCTTTGTACGGCGTGGCCGCCATCAGCAAAAGTCCGCTGTACAGGCTTCGGATAAGTCAGAAACGTCATGGCTGCACGGCTATCCGCGATCAGACCCAGCGCCGCAGGCCATATTTTTCTAAAATAGAGAGGATCAGGGCAACAGGCATCTGCGTTCATCGGCGTTCATCTGCAGTTCCTTTATTATTCAATGTCTATAGGAGGTTGCCCCGATAACATATCTGCGCTGCCAATTGAATAATTAGAATGCTATATAAATTTTAACCACCCTATTTCTCTGTGCCTGAATCTCACCTTCCCGTATCTGCCTCACAGCAAATAGCTGAAACCAATATATTCGGCGCTTGCTGGCATCAAGTTCCAAAAGCACAGGATTTAGACAAAAAACCATGAAGGAGCTTTAAGTAACTATTTTAAAGATAAAGGTGATAAGGAGAAGAGATAACAATGGGTGTTTATCATAATCATCTAAAAGAACTATTTGCAAAAGATGAATTTAAGGAGATTGTAATGAAACCTGATAAATGCAGTTTTTGTAAAGGCAAGCTTATCAAAGGAAAGACAGAGTTTGTGGTAAAAGTAGGGAAGGAAGTACTCACAATAAAAGACGTCTCTGCATATATCTGTGAAGAATGCGGCGAAGCCTACTATACCCCTGAGGTCTCTGAAAAAATCGATAAAATCATGAAGAAATTTCACGAATCCACCTTGCTTGTCCATCCTGTGGCAGCAGGAGAATTAAGCCTGAGTGAAGTTGCAGTATAAGAGGTCTGTTTATTGGTTTTTGGCTGAGTATGGGTTTTATGTTTGTATCAAATTAATTTTTCTCTCAATAAGATTTCAAAAACTTCATCAATAAACTCCTCGGGAGTTATATCCTTCCCTCCATCACCCGTAAGTCATGCGTCCGTGGAGCCTCAAAAGGATGCCGGTGCCATTTACCTCCAACACGGTCTCTACCATATAATCTTTGGTTCCATCCCACAAGTGGATTTTGGAGAATTAATATACAAAGAAAAATTAAATAAACCCTTCGGAATTATTCTCTTAAGAGTTGCTCCGAAGTCATCTGCGTTAATCTGCGGTTTAAAATTTTGATAAGATTTAATAGCATCTATGATGTAATGCTGTATAATGGAGAAAGCAGAGGTAAAACAAAAATGAGAACATATGTTTTGAAAGTAGTGGTAGAACCGGATGAAGATCGCTGGCATGCTTATTGTCCGGCCCTGGAAGATAAAGGAGGAGCTACATGGGGGTATACTAAAGAAGAAGCATTAAAGAATATAAGAGAAGTAGTTGAAATGATAATAGAAGAACTCATCGAAGACAGAGAACCAATACCTGAAAAGGAAGTTCATATTTTCTCAGAACCAATGGTAGCTGTCTATGCAGATTGATTATAGCAAGATACGATGACGGCGCAGATATGAACAATGACGATAAAGTGAACGTTATAGACGGCGCTCTTATTGATAGTCTGGTACAAGATCCAGGACATTGGAGGGCTTGCTTATTTGATCTCCATTGTAGCAGGTGTACTTATTATAATGCTTTCACTGCTGCTTTTTGAGGAGGATGAAAAAGATGGTTGATATTGTTGAGATAATAAGGATAATCTCAGGCTCTGCATTTGCGCTGTTCCTGCCTGGTTTTGCATGGAGTTTTGTGTTCTTCACAAAAGAAGAGATCGACTGGATAGAGCGCATCGCTCTATCTTTCGGCCTGAGCATTGCGCTTGTGCCTCTGGCGGTTTTCTGGCTCAACTACTTCCTGGGAGTAAAGATCAATCTTGTAAATGTATCCATGGTGATCCTTGTCTTAACCGGCACAGCCGCTTTAGCATACAGGCTGAAAGGGAAATATGCACTCAATGACCTGCTGGCGCTGTTCAAGGGACGGCTGCAGAATGAGTAGATCAATCGAAAACGAAATACTGGCTTGAACTTGAAATCCATGATCAAAGAGTTCGTTCAGTTCGTTTTAGTTCGGTGTTTATCTTGCGCTTCATGGCTGCACGGCTATCTGCGATCAGATCCAGCGCGCTGCTAGCCATCCATTACCGCGGATGAACGCAAATAAACGCAGATATCAGCTAAGCAATATCTCCCTCAATGCCTCAGAGATTGTATCCAGATCATTCTTACTAACAGCAGGGTGAACCGGCAGGGAGATCACCTCGGACGCTGCTCTCTCGGATACCGGCAGGGAATCATTGTATCCTATCTGCTTATAGAAGGGCTGTTTATGGATCGGCAGGGGATAATATATCCCTGTGCCTATCCCCCTCTGGCTTAAGAGGGATACAGCATCGTCTCTTGATACAGATTCGCTGTTTAACCTCACAGTGTACTGGTGGAATACATGCCTGCAGTGCCCTGATATACAGGGAACCTTTATTCCTTTGATTTTATTTAACCTGCTGCTCAGGTACTCCGCATTATTGATCCTGGTCTGATTGAAACCATCAAGCCTCCTTAACTGAACCAGCCCTAAAGCAGCAGCCATATCGGTCATACGCAAGTTATACCCCAGGATCTCATGGAAATACCTCTGCTTTGAGCCGTGTGACCTGATCATTCGTGCGCGTTCTACTGCATCTTTATCATCTGTTGTTATCATACCCCCTTCTCCTGTGGTCATGTTCTTGGTTGGATAGAAACTGAATGTACCTGTGCCGAATGAGCCTGCCATTTTACCATTATAGGTAGCCCCGTGCGCCTGGCAGGCATCCTCTATCACAAGTAGATCATTATCCTGCGCGATCTCCATTATGCTCCTCATATCTGCAGCCTGCCCGTACAGATGAACAGGAACAATGGCCTTTGTTCTCGGGGTTATTTTCTCAACAATGCTCTCAGGATCTATATTGTATGTGTTCTCCTCGATATCAGCAAAAACCGGCCTTGCGCCTGTGAACAAAACCGAGTTGGATGATGCAACGAAAGTAAAGGGAGTCGTTATAACCTCATCCCCGGTCCCGATATTATGCGCAAGCAGCGCCACATGGAGCGCGGCAGTCCCTGAGCTAACTGCAACCGCATGGGATGTGCCCGCATACTCAGCAAAGGCAGCCTCAAAATCTTTTACTTTCTGACCTTCAGCAATATTACCAGACCTGAGCGCCCCGGTAACAGCATCGATCTCTTCTTCACCAATAAAAGGCTTTGCTATAGGAATCATAATATTCAGATGGTATTAACAGTTCTTAGCTCTTCTGTCAGATCCTTTATTACGGCCGGGAAACCTATCGCTAATTTCCACGACGGCACATCCTTTGTCACAAGTGCACCTGCAGCCACCATAGCGCCCTCACCGATCTCAACTCCAGGCAGTAAAGTGGCATTTGCCCCAACAGATGCACCCCTTCTCAGGATAGGGCCTATCAGATCTGATTTTCTCCTTACAGGATATCTATCATTGGTAAGCACTGCGCACGGCCCTATGAAAACATTGTCCTCAATTATAACATTCAATGGTATGTACACATTCCCCTGTATGCTGACGTTGTTTCCAATCATCGTGCGTCCATCTATGATAGTGTTGGTGCCGATAAGCACATTATCCCCTGTGATGGTCTCTTCACGAATCAGGACATTGTGTCCGGTACGCAGGTTACTGCCAGTCTCGACATCAGTATAAATAATAGAATTCGACCTGATGACCGCATTATCCCCTATGACAGCACCTCTAAAATCCATATCATCTATACTTATCCCATCAGATGCTGCCTGTCTCAGAATACTGGCTGTCGGATAGCCAATGATCACACCTTCACCAAGTATGGTGTTCTTTCCAATGTTACTTTGCCCATATATTTTGAAGTATCCTGTTCTTTTATGTTCCATGGTTATAACTCCTTATCCATCAATTAATAATATCCCTATAATACAAAACACTGCTGTTACTGCATACATAGCATAGGTTGCCTGTTTCTCTGTCATCTTCATGTAATATGGAAGCACCCACTTAAGAGTTAGGGGATTTGGGACCTCGAGTGTGCCATCGTCCCTTATCTTTCCAAATTTTGCAGGCGGGTATTTTTTGATACGCCAGTACACATACATCAAGAAATTGATCGTATGGGGAAGAAGCATGACAAACCCGCTGATGATGTAACCCTGCATGACTATCAGCACGCCAATCGCCGCACCTACGGTCAATGATCCTATATTTCCCCAGAACACGCGGGAGGGGTAGCGTTCGAATAGATGAAAACCAAGTGTTGCACCTGTGATCGCAAAGATGGCCATAATCTTATTGATATCCTCAATAGACCCCGCTATCAGGGATTTAATGAGCAGTGAGATAAGAACTATGAGCGAAAGTCCTGATGACATTCCATTGAAGCCTGAATGCATATTTACAAGATTAGCAGTTACCAGTACGTAAGTAGGCACGATAAATTGGCTGTAGAAATTTGCAAAATCGACCTGGCCAAAAAAAGGAGATATCACTCCTGAATGTGTTGCATACTGTATTAATGGATATGAGCTATAATACACAAGGATAAGCTTTACTGTCCTTCCGATATCTATCATGTCATCGAGGATGCCGAACAGACCAAACAGCATAATCACACTTAATATCACATAATTGATGGCATCGAATTTATAGAACAGTGAATTTATGGATAGAGAGAAAAGAGCAGCAAGCATGATGGCAATCCCTCCACCTGTAGGTACCATCTTCTCACCCTTTTTATGGTAATCCTTTGCCACAAAACCCTTTTCTTTGAGCTTCCGTATAAGGTAGGGCATAGTGATAAGCATAATTAAAAAAGGAAGCAGAAATACAACCGCGATCTCAATAAAAAGCCAATAGATATACTTCAAATACTCTCACCCTGATCATAAATATAAATAAACCTCAAACACTCTCACCAGGCTAATGGTGAATTACATATATTTATTTGACAAAATAAAGTAAAAAGAAAAATATCAGTTAAGCGTTCTGCATTTCAAGGATGGCTCTCCCGTATATGAGTCCATGCATCCAAGTGTACAGAACATCTTTTTCCTGATATAATCCTCTTGAATATAGATCTTCCTGCTGCAATTCTCACATTTAACTTCAATTATCTCCAATATACCTCCTCTTTTTACTGTAGTAAAAGAGTAGCCAGGAAAGTCTGGCTATCTTTTCTCACTCTATGTTAGCTGTTTCTCCTTCTCCTGTACTGGAAGAGGAATACCAGTCCCATTATTGCGGCAATCGGCAGAGCTACGGTTGGGAATTCAGGGACAGCGATGGGTACAGGTGTTGGTGTTGGTGTCGGCCTTATTATGATGTCATTCTGTATCTTTGCTTTCTTAGTTTGAACATCGCCATGAGTGAATGTTGATTTAAAACTAATGGTAAAATCTTCATCCGACGCACCTTTACCATTAATAAGGGTAACAATAAATGTCTTAGGAGAAGGGAAATCTCCCGATATTGATGTCCTTTCTTCCCCATCAATCAATACATCGAACTTATCTGTTATTTTAAATCCATCGCCACTGACTGTAAGTGATTTTATATTACCATCCTCTGCAGTTACAGTTACTTCCTGTGTTGCCGTTCCACCTGCGTCGATAGTTATCACGCCAGGTTCCACTCTGATCTCATTCTGCGCCGCCGCTATTCCCGTAATGGCTATCATCACGGCAAAAAGCGTAGCTACAGCTACAATTTTGTTCCTAATATTAACCACTCCTTTAATTTTTGCTCAAAGCCTACCCACTCGCCAAGAGCATTAGCTACTACTACCTGTAACTATATAAATTTAGCGATTTCCAAAAGCTATAATTATATCATTATTAAAATAATGTTTCATATATTTAATATTGCTTTATATTCCATCTTGCCCACAACTCATGGTATAGAAAACTTAATAAGGGATTTATGCGTTAATAAGTTATAAGAGTGGAGTTAGTCGTAAGAGTGGAGTTAGTTGTGAGAGTGGTAATTGATATAGGCCATCCTGCCCATGTGCACTTTTTCAGGAATACAATAAGGAATCTTGAGAACAGGGGACATGATGTAAAGATCACAGCCAGAAATAAAGAAGTAGCTCTTATGCTGCTAAATTTATACAGGCTTGAATACACCAATATTGGTGAAAACCATGACAGCATACTGAAAAAAGCCCTGGGAATGCCTGTAATAGATTATAAGCTTTATAAAACCATTAAAAACTTCAAGCCCCAGCTTCTTATAGGAGTACATAACCCCTATGCTGCCCAGGTCGCAAAACTTACAGGTGCAAAGAGCTTAATTTTCACGGATACCGAGAATGTTAAAATAGCGAGCGCACTGACGTATCCTTTTGCCAGTACTATATGCACACCTGCATGCTTTAGAGAAATACTTGATCCTGACAAACATGTAAAATATAACGGGTACAAGGAAATTGCTTATTTACATCCTGCATATTTTAAACCTGATGCTTCTGTTCTGGATTCTCTTGGTATATCCAAAAACGAGAAATTCATAATCATGCGGCTTATATCCTGGAGAGCCAACCATGATATAGGTCTAAAAGGGATTAAAAAAGAGGAAGAATTTATAAGAGAGCTAGAGAACTCTGGCCGCGTTATTGTAAGCTCTGAGAGAGCACTTGATAAAAAGCTTGAGAGGTATGCCCTTAAAATCCCTCCAGAGAAGCTTCATTCCCTGCTTGCTTTTGCGCAGCTCTACATAGGAGAGGGAGGCACCACAGCAGTAGAAGCAGCCATGCTCGGGACACCGGCAGTCCACATAGAGGCTGATTCAAAAGGCAGGGCTACAGGCGAGTCGAGCGGCAACTTCCTTGAACTGAGGGATAAGTATAATCTCCTTTATTTCTATCCCGATACTGCTTCTGCCCTCAAGAGAGCAGGGGAGATACTTGAGGATAAAAACTCAAAAGCGGATTGGGAACGTAAGAGGGAGAGGCTGTTAAAAGATAAGATAGATGTAACCGCCTGGATGACCGATTTTATTGAAGGATACCCGGGGAGTTTTTATGAGTACAGGAGGGGGAGTGTACAGCAAAATTTTTAGAAATCTATTATTCCCGGTAATGGAGCTGTGTTATGGTACAAATACACAGCAGTATCTCTCATTACTTTGCAAAACACAGTGGTGGTCAAGAGAAGGACTTGAAGAACTGCAGAACAAAAAACTCAGGGCGCTGATCAATCATGCATATACCAATGTTCCATATTATCATAAAATGTTTAAAGAGAGAAATATTCATCCTGGGGATATAAAGAATAAGGATGATTTAGAAAAATTACCCATCCTGACAAAGGATACAATACGTAAGAACCTGCCAGAGCTTGTTGCAAGGAATATTAATAAGTCAAGAATTATAGAGTTTCACAGCAGTGGCTCAACAGGCGAACCCATGAGGTATTATCTTGATAAAGGAGCGTATTCCTCTGGATGGGCGCAGACATATCGCTGCTGGACATGGGCCGGGTATAATATAGGCGATCCGTATGTAAAGATAAGCCTGAACTCCAGAACAACAGCCAGTAAGAAGATCCAGGACAGGTTACTAAATACCTGTTATGTTTATGCTTCAGGAATTACTGAGAATAACCTGGGTCAAGAATTAAGTAGAATAAAAAAATTTAGTCCCAAGATCATCAGAGGATACGCATCGTATCTGTATACTATATCAAAACTTATGCAAAATCTGTATATATACTATACAGGAGCTAATATTGCAACTACGGGGGATATGTTATTCCCGCATTACAGGGAGGCTATAGAGAGGCAGTTCAATTGTAAGATATTTGATGGGTATGGTGGAGAAGGAACACCGATCTCTTTTCAGTGCGAGAACCATGATGAATACCATATATGCGATGAGGATGCGGTTGTAGAATTCATTAAAGAGGGAGAAAGAGTAGCGCCAGATGAGATCGGCAAGATTGTTTTTACAAATCTCAATAACTATGCTATGCCGTTTATCAGGTATGATATAAACGACCTTGGGAAATTCTCTGAGGAGCTGTGCAACTGCGGTAGAGGACTATCCCTGATGAGATCAATTGAGGGGCGGGATACTGATATCATAATAACGCCTGCAGGTGGTTTTATAGTAGTTCAGTTCTTTACTGTTCTATTTAAAAGTGTTGAAGGAGTGGATCAGTTTCAGGTAATCCAGGAAAGAATAGATAAAATAATTGTAAAAATTATTAAAAATGATAGATTTACAGTAAATGATCTACATAATATAAAGAATAAAATCCAGAGCAAAATTGGGGGCGATGTAGAAGTGAATATAGAATTCGTTGAGGAGATTCCATCATCAGGAAGGTCTGGGAAGCGAAAATTTGTCACATCCAAAGTACCGCTGAGGATTTGAGATCTGATATGAGCATAACAATTAATTTCACAAAAGACAGGTACTCTCTGTATGGCCTGAGAAGTTTCCTTATAAAATACGGTATTGATCTTACAAGCACAGATCAACGATCACAGATACGGTTTGTTTCTTATAATCATAATAGAATAAATCTTAAGAATATAACCGGCTGGATTGAACTGGGGAATGAGAGATTGCCTGTGTTTAGAGTTCCTCTTGACCTGACTGGTGAAGGGGATGCACTGCTAACATACTCAGGGGATAATAGAAAATACCCGTGTGCTGTTGCTGTGGGTGGGGATATAATCATAGGCCTGGATATATTCAGGCATATAGGCTACAGCCTGTCGGGATACCTTGAGAAAGTATGGATGCATATAGGAGGAGAAAAGAATGGCATAGTAAGCATTCCATTTGCCGATTACTATGGTGAAATTTTATTTAATTCATTGCTCAATGCCCATAAGAGGTCAAACTTGCCCCTTGTACACAAGGCATTCTGGCCAGACGGGAAGAGATTTGCAGTCTGTCTGACACATGATGTTGATGAGATAAAAAAAATATACCAATGGATAACCTATCCTCTCAGATTTGCTGCCAGATATGACCTGAGAGGTATCTATAACCAGTCATCCTCATTTATACATAAGATCAGGGGAGAAGAGCCGTACTGGACTTTTGAGAGGATAATGGAACTGGAGAATAAGCTTGGTGTCAGATCCTCTTTTTTCTTTCTTAACGAAACAGGGAAAGTAAAACTGCTTGATAAAAAAACCTGGAGACACTCCGGGAGAAGATACAGTTTTAATAACCCGAAAGTTGCGAGTATGATAAGGGAATTACATTCAAAGGGATGGGATGTTGGTCTGCACGGTTCTTTTTATTCCCATAACGATTTTGAGAAAATACAAAAAGAGAAAGAAGCGCTGGAGGGTGCACTTGGAAGTGAGGTCCATGGTATCAGGCAGCACAACCTTAATCTTAGCATCCCCCAGACCTGGCTGCATCAGGAGAGGGCAGGGCTTGAGTATGATACTACCCTGGGCTTCAATAACTGTATTGGTTTTAGATGGGGCACATGCTTTCCGTTCAGGCCCTTTTACGCACATGAGGACCGCGCTCTCTCTATCCTTGAGATCCCTCTTGTGATCGAGGACCTTCCTTTTTTCAGGTACAAAAACCCATGCGTAGAGGGATTAAAGATTCTAGGAGAGGTGGAGAGATCCGGGGGTGTGGTTACATTGCTGTGGCACCACTCAGTATTTAATGATCATGAATTCCCGGGATGGAGTGCTTATTATGAGAAAATGATAGAATACTGCAAGAAAAAGAATGCCTGGGTTACAAGCGCCAGGGAGATCTCCAGCTGGTGGATATGGAGAGAAAAAACAAGCTTTGAGTGGGATTATGAAGGTACATGCCTGAGAATAATCCCGTATCCAAAGGAAAAAAACCATTTCCTGAATGTTTATCCACCTGAAAAGATGATTGTTAAGAAAATCTCCAATGCCAGGGTTATCGGGGCAAATGGGGATCAATTTTCAATCCGAACTGATAGTCTTAAAAATAATGAGTATGTAGAGATAGAATTCACGGAGTGGAACCATGGAAATTGAGTCGAGAATCGCTGATGATAGCGATGCTGAACTGTGGGATAGGATCGTGGAATCTTCGCCCCATGGCACTGTATTCCATACATGGAAGTGCCTGAAGATATTAGAGAAATATTCTAAAACAAAGCTATACCCTGTAATAGTACAAAGAGGCATTGAACCTGTAGGGTGCATTCCCCTCTTTTACCAGAAAAAACTGTGGATGAAGCTTCTATTTTCCCCCCCACCACATGTAGCCATCCCCAGGCTCGGACCGGTATTAGCGGGTTATGATGGATTAAAGCAGCATAAAAGAGAATCAATTACTATAGAATTCCAGAAAAGTGTTGATGAATTTATATTCTCCAGCATAAATCCGGATTACCTGGTCTTAAGTTCTGCGTCTTTGCAGGACTCGCGCTGCTACAAGTGGGGAGGGTACGATGTTGAACCGACATACAATTACATCTTCTGCCTGAATGATGAGTTAGATAAAATATGGTCGAATATCAGAAAAAACACAAAACAGGATATAAAAAGAGCGCAGAGGCGGGGTATTTCTGTAAGAGAGGGCAGTAGAGAGGATATGCTGCACATCTATGAACTGCTGGTGGAGCGATATGCCGAGCAGGGAAGGAAAGTCCACGTCTCAAAAGATTATCTGCTTGAGATGTATGATACACTCTACCCCTCTAACCTCAGGGTATTTGTGGCAGAGCATGAGGGAAATGTTATTAGCGGTTCTATAGATGTTTATTTCAAACATGCAGCCGCCGCGTGGATAGGTAATGTTAAGGCAGTTGAGCACGCTAACGATTTATTAGACTGGGAATGTATTAAATGGGCATATGATAATGGCTTCAAGCATTACAGGATAACAGGAACCGCAGGCGATAGGAGACTTTATAGCTCTAATTCAAAATTCAATCCAGACCTGGTAGTTACTTTTTCGGCAGAGAGATATTCCTCCTCTATATCAAAGCTAATTACTGATATTGTTAGAAAAAACGTTAGTGTAAAGAGGTGGGTGAACAAAATATGACCCTGGAGATAAAGGTAGCCGGTGAGTCGGATATAGAGAAATGGAACAGTGCAGTAGCATCATCATCGCATGGAACATTATTTCATACATGGGAATGGCTTAAGATCGTACAAAACCATACCAGCAGTGTCCTTTATCCTCTAATGGCCTACAGGGGCGAAAACCTGGTCGGAATCTATCCAGTATTTATACAAAAAAAAGGATTTTTTAATATTGCATTCTCACCTCTTCCTAAGGCATATCTCCTGTACCTGGGGCCGGTTATCCTGGATTATGATAACTTGAAGCAGAATAAAAAAGAGAGTACTTTTATGCAGCTTCAGGAAGAGATAGATAGATTTCTCTTCATTGAACTCAAATGCAAGTATGTCAGGATCCGCTCCTCCCCTGGCCTATTTGATTCAAGACCTTTTATATGGGGTGGATACCAGGTAGAACCACTATACACCTATCGTATTAATCTTACCGGTGGCGTAGATCATGTATGGGAGCAGTTTGATAGAAAGCTCAGAGTTGATATTAATAGAGCGATTAGAGAGGGTGTCGGGGTAGAAGAAGGGAATAAAGAGGATATAGGATTTATACGCTCCTCCCTGTACAGGAGATTTGAGAGGCAGGGTTTTAGGCCATCAGATCATAGTAGATATCTATCAGAATTATATGATACATTTCATCCAGACAACCTGAAGATTTTTATTGCTACATACAAAGGAGAGAAAGTAGGGGGTATGATCTCTCTGTGCTATAAGGATATCATGTACCTGTGGGTGGGCGTGCCAAAATCGGATCTTAAAGGAATATCTCCTAACGACCTGGTACAGTGGGAGGCTATAAAATGGGCATGTAATAATGGATACAGATATTACGAGGAGATGGACGGCGGCGATGATCCAAGATTGCGGCATTTTAAATCAAAGTACAATCCTGAACTCGCTATATGGTATTCAGCAGTTAAGTATTCATCATATATTTATAAAATAGCAAGACAGACTGTAAAATAGGGAGGAAGGAAAGAATGAATGCGGTTATCATAAATGGTGAGTTTAATGTTGCTCTATCTGTTTTGAGATCTCTGGGAAAAAAGGATATAGATACTACTGTAGTTGCAAAAGACAGGCATGCACTGTCATTCTATTCAAAATACTGCAACCATAAGGCAATATCTGACTACAATATTGATTTTTTCAAGAGAATGTCTGGGGAGGATATTATAATGCCTATGGATGAGGATGTTATGCTGCTTCTGGCTAAGAATAAGCAGAGACTGAGATGCAGATTGCCCTTTTCTGAGTACTCCACTCTTGAAAAAATCATTAACAAATCTTCATTGATCAGGCATGCCATGGAGAATAAGATTCCATGCCCTAAAACATGCTTTGTTAATGGTTCAGACACTTTAGATGGGGTAGCAAAAGAACTTGATTTTCCAGTTGTAATAAAACCTAATAGCGGAACTGGAGGGAGCGGAATAGCAATAGTAGATTCACCAGAAGAACTAAAAAATACTTACAGGCATGTTTTAAAAAATTATGGCCCGGCCTCTATTCAAGAGAAAATTCCTTTTAAAGAAAAATATAAAGTACAGGCCCTATTAAATAGCGATTCAAAGGCAAGGAGAGTTACTGTATTAAAAGTACACAGGGCATATCCACTGGTAACAGGGCCTTCAGTTTTTGTAGAAACCGTGGAGCGGCCGGATCTAGTAAATTATAGTTTAAAGTTGCTGGAATCCCTGAATTATTATGGTATGGCTGATTTTGATTTTGTGATAGATGAACGCAATAAAAAGCCAGTATTAATGGAAATAAATCCGAGGTTCTGGAAATCAATTCAGGCAGCCATTACATCCGGGGTTGACTATCCGTATTTACTATATAAAATGGCAGTAGAAGGAGATATCGATGTCTCACTTAATTACAAACTCGGGGTAAAGTGTCGTTTTGCCATATTTAATGACCTGTATCGTTTACTGGCAGTATTAAGGGGAAACTACCCTCTCTCTTATAAACTAACCAATATAGTTGATTATCTTAAATTTCACCAGGATGATTCATATTACATCTTTGAATTAGAGGATGTTAAGCCATTTCTGGCTTTGATCCCGATCAAACTACACAGAAAATTTGGGGCAAAGAAGGATACATAAGGGGTGATTTAATTCTGTATATTAAATTGAAAAGCACTGGTAAGAGCGATGCTGAGAATAGAATAGAGCTAATGAAAGGGAGCAAAAGATGAGTGCAGTAATCACTGCTGGTGACGGTAACACCGCTTTAGCAATAACAAGGTCTCTTGGAAGAAAAAAGATAGACACTACTGTACTTTCAAGTAATAGATATGCCTTAACTTTTTTTTCGAAATATTGCAGCCGCAGGATAGTATCAAATAACAATATTGATTTTTTTTCAAAGCTATCTGATAAAGATATTGTAATGCCTGTGGATGAAGATCTGATGATGCTTCTGGCTAAAAATAAGGCAAGATATAAATGTAGATTACCATTTTCTGATTACCCTGTTCTTGAAAAATTAAGTAATAAATCCTCACTGGTTAAACATGCAATAGAGAATAATATCCCCTGTCCTAAAACATACTTTGTTAATGGCTCAGATGATTTAGACAGGGTAGGAAAAGAGATTGGTTTTCCGGTTATGATAAAACCTGATAGAGGAACCGGCGGGAGAGGAATAGCAATAGTAGATTCACCAGAGGGATTTAAAAGTGCTTACAAACATGTTCTAAATAATTATGGTCCCCTGATTATTCAAGAAAAAATTCCTTTTAAGGAAAAATATAAATTGGAACTTTTATTAAATAGAGACTCCAGGGTCAGGAGAGCTACTGTATTAAAAGTAATCAGGACTTATCCTTTAAAGACAGGGCCGTCAAGCTTTGTTGAAACTGTGGAGCAGCCCGATATATTAAAGCTGGGCATGAAGTTTCTGGAACCTCTGGATTATTACGGTATAGCTGATTTTGATTTTATAATAGATGAGCGCGATAAGAAACCAAAACTATTAGAAATAAATCCGAGGTTCTGGGGCTCAGTGCAGGCAGCTATGGCGGCCGGGGTTGATTATCCATATTTGCTATATAAAATGGAGGAAGAGGGAGATATAGATACTTCACTCAGTTACAAAACAGGATTAAAATGCCGCCATCCCATATTTGCTGATCTATATCATTTACTCGCCATATTAAAAGGTGAATATCCTGTCAGTTATAAACTAACTGAATTAATAAATTATATTAAATTTCATGAGGATGATGCGTATTACATCTTTGAGCTTGATGATATTAAACCATTTCTGGCCAGTGTTCCAATAAAATTCATTAGAAAGTTAAAACGCATAGTAATCTGAGCATATATGAAGAAGACGTTAACATTCTATTCAATAATTTTTATATTATTTATAGTCCTGCAAAGAGGGGTAGGCGCACTGACAAAGGTCGTGCTTGCAAATAGCATAACGCCTTATGAGTATGGAATTATAACGCTGGTGGCGATCTCGCTGCCTGGAATGTTTCAACTGGTATCCACTCTCAATTTTTTTTACATACTGTCCCATGCTGGTGAGGGCAAGAACTATTTCGGATCAGCAATGGCTTTTAGTCTATTGATAACAACCCTCTTAGCTATTCTTTTGTTTATATATAATAAAGAATTTTTTAATTATCTAAATCTGCCTATGGAGAGATGGGAACTTCTCTATATCGTGATCATAAGTTCGCTTCTTTTTATTAGCATAACCGTGGTCTTCCAGGGACTTTTTAAGGGATTGAGAATCTACTCTATGCCAGGGATAATAATGACCCTGCCCTCGCTATTCAGATTAGCGGTTGTATTCATTTTAGTTTATATATTCAATATAAACTCTTTTGCTATAGTAATTCTTATTTTTGCTCTCTCTAATGCCATTCCTCTGGTCTATATATCATTATCAGAGCGGTTCAGGGGTTATTTTAGCCTGATTCGGCCAATCAACATCCCGTCAAAAAGGATGTTTGTCTTTGGCTCCTCTCTCTTCATTGTTGGCTCTTTTTCTTCAATGGGGCAGTACATAATTAAAATAGTCCTGAGCCATGATCTGGGCGTTGTATGGCAGGGCTATTACGATGTTTCCTTAACTATCGCTTCTGTTCTGCTCTTCTCAGTGGGCACTATGAGCTACGTATCCGTACCAGAAGCAACAAATCCGAACAAAAATACTGTTTATGAAAAAGGAGGGTTAGGTGATGTAACAAGAGGGCTGTTCTCTCTGCTGGTCCTTCTGATAATAATACTGTACTTCTATGCAGACTATATCGTGGCAAAATTTTTTTCAGAGGATTATATACTTGCATCCGAGTATGTATTTATATTAGCAATAGGCTATCTTTTCAATTTTATTCAGATATTCCTTGCAAACTTGAATCTATCTTTTACCAAAAATTCAAAGGATTACATAGCGCTTACCATTAGAAGCTTTTTTCTCCTGCCTTTGTTCTTTTTCCTGACCAGATTCTTAATAGATTTTTTTGAAGGATACGGCTATGGGAATGGATTTGTGGGGGCATATATATCTTATACCGCTCTTTTGATCCTGTATACACTGTTAACCATACATTACTCCAGCGATCTCTCCCCTCTTAAGATCCTCCTGCACAGGATCGATCGACTTATTGCGTCGCTTACAGTCACATTCCTGTTTTTATATTATATAGATCCACCTGTCCTGATAGGGGTTATTACTTCAATTACTCTATTTACATTACTGATTATCAGCTCAGGTTACCTGAGCAAAACAATGTTCCTTGAGATCATAAGAGGTTCAAAACCCAGCCTGCAATAACTATACTTTAATCTGCAGTAGGCACAGAGAGGATATATGCTCCTGCTTTGCCAGCAGCAACAAACAGCTTTCCATCAGAGTAACGTATATCTTCGGCATTCTCTGGCAGGTCAAAGGTATCTATTAGCTTTATATCTGACGGGTCTGTAATGTCAAACGCCCGGATATCTCCTCTCGGCCCCCCGGCTGCATAGGCAATGTTATTATGGATATCAACTGAGCGACCAGACCATGCGCCAGTATAGTCAATTTTATTAAGTAGAACAGGATTCGCTGCATTGCTTATATCGAGTGTAACTATGCTGTTCCCGGTAAGGGCGACTACAGTATTTCCGTTAACTGCAATATCTTTATAAGCTACTCCAGAATCGAACACGCTTACCGGTACGGGATTTGTTTTTTCACTTATGTCAAATATATACAGTCCTCTGCTGCTGCCTGCAACTGCGGCTAATAAATAGTCCGGACCATACTTTGCGAACCTGCTTTTTGAGGTATTATACGCTGATTTTGATACATATACAAGCTTTTTTGGATCAGACATACTGATAACTCCCAGTGATTTGGTGGGATAATAGATAGAGGTGTACAGATAATCCCCGTCTGGCAGGGCATTACCATCAATATTATCTCCGTAGCGGTTCACCACAAGCACAGGATTTTCTGGATCGGTTATATCAATCGTATTAAGCCCTCCCCAGTCGGATGCAGCAAACAGGTAATTACCCTGTATCTCTACACCCTCATTTCTGCCCCCGCTATTAACAAATGCAACTTCCCTGGGCTCTGCAGGGTTGCTTACATCCACAACCCAGACCCCATCGTTATGGGCACCTATGTAGAGGTAATTGTCTTTTACCGCTACTGAATCCGCACCGCCAACCACAGGTATTGTTACCATCAATCCCGGTTCTTTTACATCTGATGTATCATATATGACCAGACCCCTGGATTCAGCAGCGATAAACGTGTATCTGGATGTCGGGAATATTCCTTCAATGTATCCCTTAATACCTGTTCCTTTGCCAATGATTTTGATGTCAAGTGGATTGGAGATGTCTATTATATCGAATCCCTGATATCTTACTGACACATAGGCATAGTTATCAAGGATCTTGATATCATTGGCATTGATGCCCATAAGTTTTGTCACACCAACGGGATTTTCCGGTTCTGATATATCCACAACATGCACGCCCTTATGGTACTCGGCAACATATGCGTATTTTCCTTCCACAGCAACACCGGACAGACTGCTATTTCCAGAATCCGCAGACCAGCTTCCCCTTATCGATGGATTTGCTGGATCTGTGATATCTATAATATCCAGCCTGTTATCAGATTCCATCGCAGCGTATAGATAGTTATCAGATATTGTGAGTCTTCTGGGTCTGTTATAGCCGCCAAGTTTAAGTTTGGCTGCAAGCACAGGATTTTTCTTATCAGATACATCAACTACTAATACCCCGGCACCCGGGGCTGAGAGAAAAGCGTAATCCCCTTTGATCTCAACATCACGCAGCTGTGCTGATTTCGATGTAAGCGGCTCGATGTATGATACCATAACTGGTGAGGATGGGCTGGAGATATCAAGAATAACAAGTCTTTTTGTATTCGCTATGTACAGATAGCCTGAGTCGATGTACAGTGCTCTCACAAGATATTCTGTATTAATTCTAAAAACGTAATCTTTCCAGTCAAGCTGCGCTATTTTGCTCTCAGATGAGGTATCATATACCCTGACCTCTGTGCCCTGGCCGGCATACAGGTATCCATTCGCCTCCACCATATCAAACGAATTTCCATTTCCAAGGTGCCCGATCTTCTGTATCTTTGAAGTAATAACTGCCGGGGTCTGTACTGGTGCTGGCTCCGGGGTTGCAGTCGGAGCAGGCGGGGGATAGATCTCTTTTCCTGTCTCAATGAAGAACAGGGCAGCAGCACCCGCTACTACAATTATAGTTATGACTATTGCCTTCTCCAGTTTTGTTGAATTCTGAAGCCATTTAAGGAATCTGTTAAACATTTAAAGATCTACCCTCTCTTTAAATTTATACACAAACTATCCCACTGAGCAATTATGAAATAGCAGTAACTGGATAAATACTTTGTTATCTGAGGGAGACCATCCGCTAATAAGCGCAGATCAATCCTCACTCCCGAACAGCAATTAGTGTGTAAAAATTATAAACCTTTTATCTGCGTTTATCTGCGTTTGGAATCTGATTTCAGAACTTTTGGGGGCAAGAGGGAACGATCTGATATAATCAAGACTGTAAGAAAGTTTATATTCTATCAGGATTAATCATGGCTAAAGGCAGTTTGCCTGGAGGTGAGAGCTTGAAAGATAAAAATATGGGGTATATTGTACTAGCCGGGGCTGTTTTTCTGGCACTGGCTTTTATGATAAATACCGGTGCATCACAAACAGATGACATGGCACCGGATGATAGATCGACTGACATTGTCAACGACATAGAGCCATATAATGGATCAATCGGTCCCGGGAGTGCTCTATACGGGTTAAAAATTGCATTTGAAAAATTTGATGAGGCATTCACTTTTAACTCTAGCAGAAAAATCCAAAAACAGATAGAGCATGCGAGACTGCGATTGGCCGAGGTAAAGGCTGGATTAAATAGGAACGATATTGAAGAAGTAAATAGAGCAATTGAAAGGTACAGAGAGAAAATTGAAGAGATAAATGAATCAGTTTCAGGATTTACAGGAAATGCTTCGCAGCTCGTCGTAGAGCAAAGGAGGATAATAAGACATCAGCTTGTTTTGAGACAGCTCCTTGAATCGCATCCGGATAGCCCGGGTCTGGAGAGGGCTTTCAATAACAGCCAAAGACTTGAGGAAAGGTTTGAATTAAAAACAAGGGTAAAATTTGAGCGTGAGATAGAAGACCGCCAGCGGATTAGAATACGCGAAATTGAAATAGAAAAAAGAGAGATCAAGACAGAGATCCGCGGAAATGCGGCAGAGGTTAAAATCAGGGTTAAATTCCTGTCCGACAGCACGGACCGCGAGACCATAACACGCCAGGTCCTGGATAGAATTAAACTGGCTAAGGACGATATCAACAATTTAATTGAGATCGAAACCGAAGCAGGGGCTACACCAACTGCGACAGCAACAGTGACCGGAACAGCAGCAGCAACCCCAGCAGTAACAGGAACCCCTGAAGCAGCCGAGGACAGGCTGAAAATAGAAGTCGAAGCTGGAAGGGGGGTTTCTGAGGTTGAGGCTGAACTGCAGTTCAGTTTGAACACCATTGACAGGGATGAGATAGTTGAAGGGATTTTCCAGAAGGTATCTGCCCTGACAATAGATGATATAAACAGATTGGAAATCGAGATCAGGGAACGAAGAGAAGATAGAAGGGAAGACAGGCAGGAGGACAGGAGAGAGGACAGACGCGGCACCGAAGCGGGCGATGACAGAGGCGGAGGCAGCAGCAGAGGCGGTGGGGACGACTAGCAAGAGAGCAGGATAAAAAGAAAAATGAGATAAGATAGTGAATTTCCACCTGTCGTTTTTTTATTTCTGTAATTCCCTCAACATACACGTGCTTTTTCATCGCCATTACAACGCAATCGCTATATGCTTTACGGTTCATTAGCCCATCATGCAGGTAAACGCAGATCTCCATATTCATTCAAAATACAGTGCGGCAACCTCAACAAAGATGGATCTTCCTACTCTTGCCGCAGAATCCAGAAAAAAAGGGATACAGCTTGTGGCTACGGGCGACTGCCTGCATCCAGAATGGTTAGCCCAGATAAAAAAGCTAAAAGAAGAAAACGGGATCTTCAAATTAAATGATACCAGTTTTATCCTCACGACCGAGGTTGAGGATATAGATCAGGTTCATCATCTTCTGATTGTTCCTTCCATATCAAAGGCTGAGGAATTATATGAATTCATGAGACCAAGATCGAATAATATCGATTCTGACGGCAGGCCGAGTGTCAGGCTGAGCGGTGAGATGATTGCACGGGCTGCCAGGGATGCGGGAGCACTTATCGGCCCTGCACATGCTTTTACCCCGTGGACCGCGATGTATGCATACCATAATTCGCTCAGGGATTGCTATGGGGATATGGCAAAGTATATCTATTTTATTGAACTGGGTTTGAGCGCAGATACATCGTATGCAGACAGGATCCCGGAGCTTCGATGCCTTACTTTTCTCTCAAACTCGGATGCACATTCCCCGTATGTGAATAAACTTGCGCGGGAGTTTAACCGCTTTGAGATGAACGATATCAGTTTTGATGAGTTAAGGATGGCGATAATCCGGGAGATGGGAAGAAAACCAATTCTCAATGTGGGTTTGCCTCCTGAGGAGGGAAAGTATAATGAGAGCGCATGCATCCGGTGCTATAAGCATTACACTCTTCAAGAGAGCATAACCAGAGCATGGAGATGCTCATGCGGCGGGGTGATCAAAAAAGGCGTAAGGGATAGGGTCAATGAACTGGCATCATACGATAGGCCCCGACATCCGTCCCACAGGCCCGGGTACCTTCATCTGATACCATTATCCGAGATCATCGCAATGGCACTGGGAATGGGAGTCAATACAAAGAGTGTCCAGGGAGTATGGAATATGCTCATAGAACGATTCGGGTCTGAAGTGGCGGTACTTGTTGATGCCGATATTAGAGGATCAGGAGTCGATAATCGCGTTATCAATGCAATAATTGCTTTCAGGGAAGGGAAAGTGACAGTCCATCCTGGCGGCGGGGGACAGTATGGGCGCATAGAGTTAACCGGCACTGAGTCTTGTGCTCATAACGAGCCTGGACCCCAGAAATCGCTGTTTGAATTCGTTCTGTAGTGAACTATAATATTCTCTCCATGATCTCTCCGCCAGGTTCGATCTCTTCGAATATCTGCCCTTTAAAGGAATACACCTGTACGCCATTAAGCCATGCATCCGGCATGAGCCCTGCCTTCATGCATGTCTGGCATAAAAATTCAGTACTATCAAATCCATGTTCTACAGCTACCTGCGGAAGCAGCAGTCCCTGGCGGAGGCCCTCTGACACTATCAGCCCGTCCCTTCCTATTATTATATTCTCTGGCAGATCCTCGGGTCTTGCGTTAATGAGCTTCGGAGCAGTGAGTACTGTAACCTCGATAATAAGGTAATCGATCTCTTCTGGTTTAACAGGGTAAAACCTCGGGTCATCCCTGGCCGCATTGATCGCAGATACTATTATCGCTTCCCCAAGAGGCATCACAGGATAAAGCCTTCCTATGCAGCCTCTAAGCTCTTTTATATTCTTTTTTTTATTCAGTGTAACAAAAACACCGCGACTTTCGCTAAATACACCGGGCAGGTTATCAGGCCTAGTTTTTATTCTATTCTTTATGCAGCCCTCTATAGCTCTCCTGGCAAGGCATACTGCAAACTCTCCCTCTGATTTTGTAAGCATGATTACTTTACATCATCATGCCGGGAGGCATGCCTCCCATGCCTCCCATACCGCAACCGCCTGGGCCACACTCCCCTCCATGTTCCATTCCGCCTGTTGCAGCAAGCACATCATCAATCCTCAGTATCATGATGGCTGCTTCGGTAGCAGAGTTTATGGCCTGTATCTTAACACGCAGGGGTTCAATAACACCGTTTTCCCACATATCCTCTACTTCTCCTGTGAACACGTTCAGCCCGCCATCCTTCTTTCCTTTCTCATGCTGGCTTCGAAGCTCTACCAGCATATCGATGGGATCAAGACCTGCATTCTCAGCAAGGGTTCTCGGGATAACCTCAAGCGCCTGCGCAAACTTTATAACAGCAAGCTGTTCCCTGCCTTTAAGTGTCGAAGCGTGCTCGTTTAATCGCAATGCCAGCTCAATCTCAGGTGAGCCCGCACCCGAAACGAGTTTTTCATCTTCAATCGCCACTCCGACTGCTCTTAAGGCATCTTCAAGAGCCAGCTCAGTGCTGTCCACCACATGCTCTGTTCCGCCGCGGATCAGGATTGATACCGCCCTGGGATTGCTGCACTCTTTGATATAGAGCATCTTATCCTCGCCATGCCCTCTGAGCTCCACAAGCCCTGCGCTTCCTATATCCGATGCCTCAAAATCATCAACGCTTGTGATGAGATTGGCCCCTGTGGCCCTTGCCACTTTCTCGATATCCTTTTTCTCAACACGTTCAATAGCAAGAATACCTGCTTTTGCCAGGAAATGCTGGGCGATATCATCAATACCAAGCTGGCAGAGCACAACATTCGCCCCCACAGCCCCAATTCGGTCCACGATATCCCGAACGATCTGCTCTTCCTGGTCAAGGTAGTGCGCAAGCTCACCAGGTGTTGAGATCTTAATCTCTGCATCAAGTTCCATCTTGCTAAATTCTATAGGCCGTGTGATAAGGGCAATTTTCGCATCTGTCACCCTGTCCGGCATCTGATGGTGTGCCTTATTCTTATCAAGAATAATGCCTCTGATTAACTCACTATTCTCTACACTCTGGCCGACTTTTTTCTCTATTTTTATATTATCGATATCAACTGATTTCTTCCCGTCTTCCTCATCCACTATAGACCTGATCGCCTCAACTACGATCTCTGCAAGTTTTTCCTTTGAGCCCTCTGCACCTTTTCCGGTCATTGCTGTTTTTGCAATGTTAAGCAGGGCAGCAGAATCATTCTCAGTGATAGTATATGTGATATCCTCCAGAAACTCAACTGCCTTCTCAGCAGCCATCCTGTAGCCAGCCACGATGACCGTGGGGTGCACATCCTGCTCCAGTAGCTCCTCTGCGCGTCCCAGCAATTCTCCTGTGAGCACTGCAGCCGTTGTCGTTCCGTCCCCAACTTCATCATCCTGGGTCTTTGCCACTTCGACAAGCATCTTTGCAGCAGGATGTTCAATATCCATCTCCCTCAGGATAGTAACACCGTCATTTGTAATTGTGATATCACCGCCGCCAACAAGCATCTTATCCATGCCTTTTGGCCCCAGTGTAGTCCTTATAGCTGCAGCAACCGCTTTTGCCGCCATAATATTGTTGCTCCGTGCTTCTCTTCCGCGTATTCTCTCTGTACCTTCTTTCAAAATTATAATGGGTTGTCCTCCAAGTTGTGCTGCCATAAATATCATCCTCCAGTTTATGATTTTTGATTCCCGGTGAATTATATAAACCTTATAGGATTATATAATTGATGGGTTAGCATTTTCGCAAAACAATGTTTGAGGTTCTATATAATAATAACGGTTGAAGGCTCTGGTGAAGCTCATGCCATCATTTACCTGAGTGATATTATATATTTCTGGATGTTTATATAAATAGTTTATAATTATATATGCGAACCTATTTAAAGCTTTAAATACCCTATATAAAGGGTGATGACTATGACAAAGGCTGAAGAAGCTAAAAAATCTATAAAAATAGAAAACGTGGTTGCGTCAACAGGGATTGGAACAAAGCTTGATCTTAATCAGGTTATCAGCATCCTTGAAGGGGCAGACTATAACAAAGAGAGGTTCCCCGGAGTAGTGTACAGAACCGCGGCACCAAAAACAGCGGCGCTCATTTTCGGAAGCGGAAAGATCGTCTGTACTGGAGCAAAGAGTATCGAGGATGTAAGCAGCGGTCTTACCAAAGTTTTTGAAAAATTAAAGGCAACAGGTATTAATATCCCGGAAAAACCTGAGATAACGATACAGAATATCGTGGCTTCTGCTGATCTGGGGACAGTGCTGAATCTCAATGCCATAGCCATAGGTCTTGGGCTTGAGAATATCGAGTACGAGCCTGAACAGTTCCCGGGCCTTGTGTATCGATTATCCCAGCCAAAAGTGGTTATGCTGCTGTTCGGTTCAGGAAAACTCGTAGTTACGGGTGGAAAGAGACCTGAGGATGCCGAGGCAGCGGTTGAGAAGATCGTGGAAGAACTTGACGGACTGGGGCTACTGTAGCCCTATTTTTTTCTTTTCCCAAAACTATTTCACTGCATAGTAACTAAATGCAGGCAATGCTCACTAAACGTATCATTCCATGCCTTGATGTGACCCTTGACAAAATAGGAGGATGCGTGGTCAAAGGAATTGAGTTCGTCCATCTAAGAGAAGCTGGCGACCCGGTACATCTCGCAAAGAGGTACAACGAGCAGGGGGCAGATGAGCTTGTCTTTCTGGATATAACGGCATCCCATGAGCGAAGAGGAACAATGATCGATGTGATAGAGAGGACGGCAGATGAGGTGTTTATTCCCCTTACAGTCGGGGGCGGGATAAGCAGCACGGATGCCATACGGAATATCCTGCGTGCAGGGGCAGATAAAGTCTCAATCAACACTGCAGCAGTGAAAAACCCCGAATTTGTAAAGGAATCCTCAGAGATATTCGGCTCACAGTGCATTGTCACTGCAATCGATTGCAGACGCAATCTTAATATTAAAGATAATAAGGATAAGACAATTATCGAGCTTGAGGATGGGACAGAGGCGTGGTATGAGGTTGTAATCTTTGGCGGCAGGACACCTACAGGTCTTGATACTGTGCTGTGGGCACAAAAAGTAGAAGAACTTGGCTCAGGCGAGATATTGCTTACCAGTATGGATAGGGACGGAACAAAGGATGGCTACGACCTCCCTATAACCCGCACCCTATCAGAGACGCTGGATATACCGATAATAGCCTCTGGTGGGGCAGGAAATATCGAGCATATGTATGATGTATTTACCAGAGGCAAGGCAGACGCTGCGCTTGCTGCGAGTATCTTCCATTTCGGGGAATACACAATCGAAGAGGCAAAGAAGTATCTGAAGAAAAAGGGCGTTGCTACCCGGGTATAAATGTCCCGGGTTGGCTCTACCTCGTGAATCCTCAGGCAAATGGGTGTTTGGCTACTTCCTTTCTTGATAGGGCTTCATTCACGGAAGGCTCTCTATTGATTGCTCTTTTAATTGCGAGTTTTGTAGCCTCGTAGTTGTAGTCATATATCTTCTGCTTATCAGTCGCATCCCAGTGTATGAACACGGAGACGATGAGAAGCAGATCCTCAGCGTCATTTTTTTCAATTACTCCCTCCTCGACGCTGTCCATCACTGCCTTGGCCACTGCCGCCTGCGCAGGCCCGAACATGAGCACTGCCTGGGTTGCGTTCTTGATCGTGACCTTGTTTACCATCAGCGTGGAGGGCTTAGGTTGCAGGTTTGGCTCAATCACTGCCAGAAGGGGCGTGTGCCCGCTTCTTGGCATCGCAAGAGAATTCATGAACGCTGTTTCAACCGCGCTTCCCTTTGGTCCTATTACCAGGTCGATGTGCGCTACTTCGGGACCATCACCCACAAGTGCTTCACCGATCATGCTTTTTACTATATGTACCATATAACCGCCTCACCGTTTCTGTGCACTGATCGTATTTATTATTTTTGCTTTTTAAAAGCACAGGCTTATGTCAGGAATATGAAGGCAAGCGCCCCAAAAATCAGGCAGTAATAGGCAAACGGGCGCATCCCCTTCTCCTTCACGTATCTCAAAAAGAACCCTATAGTGAAATAACCGACTATTGCCGAGACAAGCGGTGCGACAAAAATCATTCCATTATCCATTCCGACAAATGAAGCATCCTTTGCCTCAAAAAGCGTTGCACCTAAGATTGCAGGTATTGAGAGCAGGAAAGAGAATTTTGCAGCATTCTCCCTTTTTACTCCAAGTAGCAGGGCAGCGCCAATTGTCGCACCGCTTCTTGAGATCCCGGGGGCCACAGCGATTCCCTGCGCCAGGCCGATCAATAATGCGCTCAGTATCGAAATGGTCATGTGCCCTTTTTTTATCTCGCAGATGAGGAGGAAAATGCCTGTTATAACCAGTGCTGTGCCAATAGCCTTGGAATCCAGGAACATTGATTCAAAGAAATCCCGGAACGTAAAGCCTACGACTGCTGTCGGGATGCTTGCAGCAATTACAAGGGCAGCAAGTCTGAAATTTTCATCACCAATATCGGCTTTTACCAGTGCCCTGAGCATATCGAGGATTTCATTGCGCATGAAGACCATGACTGCGGCAATGGTACCGACGTGTAGAAAAATATCGAAAAGTATAGGCGGCTGAACATCCAGAATCTGCTGTGCCAGAGCCAGATGCGCAGAACTTGAGATAGGAAGCCATTCTGTGATTCCCTGTATAATAGCGAGCAAAATAACATAAACAATTTCCATAAAACCCATACTCTGATGTAGCTTATCTCTTTAGTATCTTTCCCTGAAGTTTAGGAAGGCAAAATAAATATATAGCTTATTCTCCATGCAGTAATTAGCGGAGAGGTTTTATGGTAAAAGATAAAACAAATATCCTTGTAGTATTCTACAGTATGACAGGTAATGTTGCAAGTCTTGCAAAGGCCGTAGCTGAGGGTGCAGGAAGTGTTAAGGACACTGAAGTGCGGTTACGGCAGGTTGAAGAGCTCGTTCCGAAAGAAAAATTTACCGAAGCGATGAAAAAGGTAATAGAGGAGCTAAAGGACATTCCAATCGCCACTATGGATGATCTGGAGTGGGCCGATGGCATAGCATTCGGTACCCCAACACGGTATGGCAATATGTCGGCTCAGATGAAGCAATATATTGACAGGACAGGAGGCCTGTGGCTCAGGGGTGCACTGGAGAACAAGGTAGCAGGTATATTCACAAGCACAAGCACCCAGCACGGTGGTCAGGAAACCACTATTATAACCTCCATGGTGCCGTTATTTCACCTGGGCATGATAATCGTGGGTATTCCTTACTCAGAGCAGAGGCTGTTCTCAATAGATCCTGTATCCGGAGGCTCACCTTACGGCGCCTCTTCGGTTTCCGGACCAAATGCAGACAGGATGCCGCTTGAGAATGATCTTGAGATTGCGAAAACACTTGGCAGGAGAATAGCCGAAATTAGTAAAAAAATTAATAATGCTTAACCCCAATCTCATCAACATCGGCCATCTATCCACTGCCTATCATACCTCTTTTATTCTAATGGGCACGGACTGGCTGGATAGGGCAGGCATCCATGCAAACTGGAAGCTCTTTGCTTCTGGTCCTGATATCGTAAATGCTTTTGCGAGCGAGGAGATAGATATCGGGTATATCGGCCTTCCTCCAGCCATTATCGGTATCGACCGCGGAGTTCAGATTATATGTATAGCAGGAGGCCATGTTGAAGGAACGGTGCTGATAGCCAGGAGGGAGTACAGGACACTTAATGATCTGATGGATCTCAATGCCGTACTGTCGCAGTTCGAAGGAAAGGTTATCGGCTCTCCCCCCAGAGGCTCAATTCACGATGTCATAATTAATAATGCGTTAGAGGAAGCGAAGCTCAATATTAAGGTAAAGAACTTTGCATGGACTGACTTTGTTCTTGAGGCGCTGGTGGATGGTGAGATCGACGCAGCAATCGGGACGCCGTCTCTTGCTATTGCAGCGGCGCGCGCCTGCGGTGCAAAGATAATTGTTCCACCATACAGGCTCTGGCCCAACAACCCGAGCTATGGGATAGTTATCAGGAAGGAATTGATGCAATATCCTGATGTAATCCCGGGTTTCTTAAAGATGCATGAGGAAGCCAGTAATTTTATTAGGACAAAACCTGCAGATGCAGCAGGGATAGTCTCGAAACTGACAGGAATCGTGGACGATGACTTTATTCTGGATGCCTACAGGGTTTCACCAAAATACTGTGCTGCGCTGTCCTCTGATTTTGTTGGCTCCACCATGTCTTTTGTGCCTGTGCTTCACAGGCTAAAATATATCTCAAGGAATTTATCCGAGAGCGAGATATTTGAGCACCGTTTTATTGAGGAAGTCCACACAGAACTGCCGCATTACAATCTATGATTTTTTTGTCTCGATATTGCTCTGGATCAGTTTAATAGCAACAGCCAGAGCTTTCCTTTCGAGCGATGTGATATCTTTTTTCTCTGCAAGGTTTCGCAGCAGCACCACAGTTGAACTGTAGTCCTGACTGCTGGATTCCATTATAACTAATGGTTCGCATACCTGAATATCCTGCATGTATTCCATGATCTTATGCCTCCTTTGTAGCAATGAAGGAATTTTCTGAATATATACTTGATGTGAGCGAGGTGAAACTAATCAATACTCTTTAGGCGGGTTAATCAGAGGAACAAATTTTGTTCCGTAGTATATCATTCCCCTCTCGCTTTCTTCACCTAATCTTCTGAATGTAGATTTCACCCTCATGCCTATATGGATATCCTTATGACCGCATATTACCTGTGAAGTAAGATTGGGGCCTTCATCCAGCTTAATTATGGCAAGTATATAGGGCGTTTGCTTTGCGTAATCCTTTGTAGAGCTGTGCATAACCGTATAAGTCAGCACCTCCCCAAATCCTTTAAATTTAAACGGAACCATTAAACCGCTCCTCCTGCAGATCGGGCACATATTCCTGGGCGGATAATAGTATTCATTGCATTTCTCACATCGTGTACCTATGAGATTGTACAGATTTTTAAGTCTTCTCCAGAATCTCGGGACTGACATTTTTATCTCTCCCTTGAAAATATATGGACAACAGCAGTGCCGCCTGAGCCTCCAACATTGTGGGTAAGGCCGATCTCTGCACCATCTATCTGGCGTCTTCCTGTCTCACCGCGAAGCTGCAGCGTTACTTCAACAGCCTGCTTTACTCCTGTCGCACCGACCGGATGGCCGCATGCTTTTAGTCCACCTGATGGGTTTATGGGTATCTTTCCTCCTATGGCAGTTATGCCTGACAGAGAGGCTGGCCCGCCTTCTCCCTTCCTCACAAAGCCAAGGTCTTCAATAGCGCATATCTCAGCGATAGTGAAACAATCATGCACTTCAGCAAAATCGATATCATCTGGTGTAACCTTTGCCATCCTGTATGCCCTGCTTGCTGCAGCCACAGTCGCATCAAGTGTGGTTATATCCAGCCTGTCATGAAGAGCAAGTGTTCCGCTTGCCTGTGCTGATGCCTTCACGTATATGGGCGTATCCGTATATTTTCGTGCAATCTCGGCAGGTGCAATGACAACAGCAGAGGCACCATCTGTAATGGGCGAGCAGTCATAGATGTGAAGAGGATCTGCTACCATGATCGAATTCAGAACTGCCTCTATAGATATCTCATTCTGGAACTGTGCTTTTGGGTTCATTGTCCCATTATGGTGGTTCTTAACTGCGACGCAAGCAAGCTGTTCCTGAGTTGTGGCGTATTTATGCATGTGAAGCCTGGCAATCATTGCATAAAGACCGGGGAACGTGGCCCCCATCACACCCTCCCATTCTCTATCGGCTGCGGATGCCAGAGCGTCTGTTGTTGTTTGAATATCAACATCAGTCATTTTTTCAGCTCCGCCTGCTATTACGATATCATGATAACCTGATGCAACGGCGATAATCCCCTGTCGCAGTGCCAGCCCGCCTGAGGCACAGGCAGCCTCAACACGCGTTGAGGGTATATTAAGACTTGCTAACCCGGCATAGTCAGCAATCAGAGCGCCAAGATGCTCCTGTTCTATAAAGCGGCCACCGCTCATGTTTCCGACATAAAGCGCATCGATCTTTCCTCCCTGGATATTTGCATCCTCAATAGCATTTATCCCTGCCTCAACAAAAAGTTCCCTGAATGATCTATCCCATAATTCGCCAAATTCCGTGCATCCCACACCGACGATCGCAACATCCCTCATGATATCACCTCATAACTTAATCTTACCTTTATGCTTCGCATAGGTTGCGTAATTGATATATATCGGGTTAGCCAGCAGTTCTTCAACACTGGGGGCGCCATTGCGGATCTCATCTATTCTATCGGTCACACGTATACTGAAAGCATCACTTCCTGCACCAGAACCAAAAGCAGTCATGAATATCCTGTCTCCGGGTCTGGCAATATCAAGAGTTGCGGCTAATCCCATCATGCAGGAGCCTGAATATGTATTCCCGAGACGGGAAACTACAAGACCGGGTTTGATCTGTTCAGTTGAGAAACCAAGCATCTTTGCAGCCCGGATCGGAAATTTACCGTTTGGCTGATGGAATATAGCATATTTATAATCAGAAGGTTTTGTACCCATTCTATCCATAAGGCCGCAGGCTGCAGAGGTCACATGCTTAAAATAACCCGGCTCACCTGTAAATCGTCCGCCGTGTTCAGGATAGGGCATTCCCTCCCTTCTCCAGAAGTCGGGCGTATCTGTGGTGAACGAATATGTTGATTCGATCTTTGCTACAGTTTTTTCTTTTCCTATGATGAATGCAACCCCGCCTGCTGCGGCTGTGTACTCAAGGGCATCACCAGGTGCCCCCTGCGAGACATCGGAACCTATTGCCAGTCCAAGATCGATCATGCCAGATTCAGCCAATCCGATACATGCCTGGACAGCAGCAGTCCCTGCCTTGCAGGCAAACTCAAAATCAGCAGCCGTGAGATTCGGGGTGGCCCCAATAGCTTCAGCCACAACTGTACTTGTGGGCTTGACAGCGTAGGGGTGGCTCTCTGAACCTGTGAATACAGCCTCGATCCGCTCAGGATTCACGCCACCACGATTTATTGCATTGCGTGCAGCCTCTACTGCTATTGTAATAGTATCCTCATCCATATCGGGCACAGATTTTTCATAAATCATCAGCCCATCAATAATATTACTTGCATTATCACCCCATACCTTAGCTATCTCTTCAATCTTGATTCTATAGCAGGGGATATATGCACCGTATGAAACAATTCCAACATTCATTTTTAACCTCTGTTTTAATTTAGGGATATTTTAAAAAATATTAATGTCTTATATCGTGTGACTGTAGTTCGCTAACTATATCGGCTATAGGCATAACAGAAGTAATAAGCGGCATGTGCTCTATCTCAGCGATTTTAGCTGCTATCGGGTCTATACTGGATGCTGGAAGCCCATGAAGCACGATTAAAGCTGGTTTTAAGTTGGTCACTCTGAGCGCTACCATAGGAGATCGACCTGTTGAGACCCGTGTGAAGACCATGGCTCTCTCAGAACTCCATCCGTACAATTTCTGGAACTCATTATAAGAGAGCTGGAGAATAGCTTTCAGACTGTCGATTACAGTATAGCCATATAATGGTTTTATGTATTCACTGCCCGGGCTGTATACCACCTCTCCTTTGATCAGTTTTGTTAGCTCTTCAACTGAAATGGGCGAGAGGTACTCATGGATATCATAAATGGCATCGGCACTGAAATCCCCCCGCAGTATGTCCTCATATGAGCGGATTTTTACTCCTCCCCGCGCAATATCCATATCCAGGATGGCATCCACGATCTTACTCACGATGAAAATCCCGGGAGATTTTCTCCTGCCGCTCTCATAGTCACTGATCACAGATGGTGAGACTTTCAGAAAAGAAGCAAGATCGGATTGGGAGATTTCAAAAAGTGAGCGCCATTTTTTTAATGTCTCTCCGGGATTATCAGAAAGCGTTACTTCTCCTGCCATTTTCTCAGCAAGTTTATGCCGGAGATCTTTATAAGCAACATTCATACCAGGAGCAGGCGGAATATATATTGGAGCTATAGCTGCATTTTCGGTCATGTTAATGGTTGGATAATGGTGTAGGTGCATATAAAACTAACGAATGATACATCGTCAAACAACGAAGTGTATATATGAAGAATACACCTATTGAGTTCATGAATTGATTAGAAAGAATAAAGTACTGGCAGGATAACTAAGAGATGCACCCGAGGGGCCGTAGGGTAGCCTGGACCATCCTTCATGCTTGGGGTGTATGAGACCTGAGTTCAAATCTCAGCGGCCCCATATTTTCGAATCTATATTCAGTAGCTAACATTTTTACATCAAGTATCCATAATAGTGCGTTAGCATGAACGTTCGAATATTCTTGTTCCTGCTGATAATACTGATAACCTCAGCGCATGCACAGGAGACGATAAGCGAGGAGCAGATATTGCTTAATGGGTATGTAGACAATTCAGGGAAAGTACTCCTGACAGGCTATGCCACACCTGAATCCCTGTCTTACATGCCTTTCTTAAATGGCATGAAATACACTTTTGATAACAATACTAACCAGCTCTATGCTGTTACAGATATGCTGACATCAAAGAGCGCAGATACATGGTCGTTTAACTTCTCTTTAGATGGTTACTACTCAGACTACTCTTTAGCGCTCTATCTTCCACCTGGTTCTGAGATAACGAGGTTTGAGATACAACCTGAACTCAACTATCAGTTCCAGGTCAGGGAGGACTCACTTGCCTTATCAATACAGGGATACAGGGTAATATCACCATGGATCAGAGTGAATTATAAACTGCCAATCGATGTACCAGACCAATCAAAAGATCTATTTACCTCTGTGATCTCCATATTACTAATTATTTTGCCGATCGCTGGAGCTACTTTTGCGTTTTATAGATACAGGATACATAAAGGGACAGCAATTCATGAGAAGAAAGAATTCCAGAACCATGAAGCAGAGATAATACCTGTAATACCTGAAACAAAAGAAATCCGTATCACAGGTGAGATGCAAAAGATCATAGATACTCTCTCTGATAAAGAGCGAGCGATAATAGGCTTACTGTTAAGGAATGGTGGCTCTGCAACCCAGGCTGATATCCGGTACGAGACAGGGATTCCAAAATCTTCGCTCACAGGCATAATAAACGCTTTAAAAAGGAAAAACATAATAAAAAAGCATGAATATGGAAGAACGAACGTTATCGAACTTTCAGAATGGTTTTTATCAGAAAATGAACTGAAATAAAGCTTATTTCATATCAATGTTCTGCGTCGAAGTTAAGTATCGTTCAGTCCTGGTGGGCATTCAGGTGAATAAAATGAAACTAATCACAAAAACAGCAATACTATTTGCTGCTGTTATGCTTGTTTCGGCAGTTACTGCGGTAACTGTGTTTGCTCAACCCTTTGGTATGGGCATTGGTAAAGAAAGAGGACATGTTAGGCCATTTGTTGAGCCTGTATTCATGGGACACGGGTTTGCGCTGGATGGAGATCAGTACCACATCCTGCATGTGAATGCCATAAAGATGAGAGACGCATCACCAGGCTTTATCCGTTCCCTGCTATGGCAGAAGAAAAGCCCGGATGAGATCGTAAAAGAAATAAGCGATGCGGAAATGACAACCAGAATCAGGGCGGATCTCAGGTTTGCAGGCCAGGCATATGCCCTCAACATAACAGGCTATGACGACCAGTCTCTTACCGGAGATGTACTGACGCTACCCCCGCATGGGACTGACCAGACGGGCTTTACGCCAGCAACAGTAGGACACATCTCGCTATCAATATCAGAATATGAAGGCGAAATGCTATCAACAGGTACTCTAACAATGAACGATACGGATTACAAAGTCCTTATGACCTCTCCAATGAAACTTAGAATAATGATAAGGAAAGATAGTACTTGATCCCCGACATGGGATTCGTACATCCGATTTTAATATAAACAGGGTTTTCTATGAGAAGTAAGATTCTGGCAGTTTTACTCATCCTATCGATTTCAGGGAATATTTACCTGGTTTCTCTAATCCAGCCAGAGCAGAATGCCCTTCAGAATCTTGAAATCTACAGGCTGAAGGCGGCAGATATTGAGAGTAGTCTGAACAGCACTCCAACAAGCCTGCAGGGATTCGCAGAACTCCAGGCACCTGCTGTCATGCAGAGGATCGAGAGGCGGCAGGTAGTGGAGGAAGGCAGCATGATCAACATCTCCGTGGAAATAAGGCCCGGAGAGGGCAGGATACTTGTACAGACCAAACCGCTCATGGGTACGATGTTCCAGGATGCTGCAAATACAGCGGTCTATGTGGCTCAGAATAAGACCGGTATACAGCTTTCAGGCAGCGATGTGATCTTCAGTATAGAGTCCCTGGAGGAGATTCCTTCGGTGGACGGCTCAAGTGCTGGGGCCCTGATGACGCTACTTGTAATATCAGCTCTTGAAAAGAAGGAACTTAAAAAAGATGTGACATTGACAGGCACAATAGACCAGTATGGTCACGTGGGCGCAATTGGAGGAGTTGTCGAAAAAGCAAGGGCTGCAAAAGAGAGCGGGAAAAACCTGTTCCTTATGCCGAAGGAGAATAGTAAACTGGTGCAGTATAAAGAGGAGACGAGAAATAGAGCCGGTTTGACTGTAACAAGGCAGGTACCAGAGATAATTGATGCCAGGCAGTATATAGAGGCAAATGTCGGTATAAACGTCGAATATGTTGATAATATTGATGATGTCCTGAAGTATGCCATGTAATGCCTGTTGTGATATTTGTAAAAAAAGAAAAATGAGTAGAGACAGGATAAATCGGTGATGCGATGGAGACCATGATGAAAATGCGCGATGTCTGGAAAATCTACAGGATGGGCGAAGTGGAAGTACCGGCACTGAGAGGAGTAAGCGTTGAAATAAAGAAAGGAGACTTTGTGGCTATCATAGGCGCTTCTGGAAGCGGCAAGTCGACAATGATGAACCTGATAGGCTGCCTGGACATCCCTTCCAGAGGCAGCATCTACCTCAAATCGCAAGACATCAGCAAATTGGACGAATCAGACCTGGCATCATTAAGAGGTAAGACTATCGGTTTTATCTTCCAGCAATATAACCTGATCCCGTCGATGTCTGCTTTTGAGAACGTGGTGCTTCCACTGGAATTCCTGGAATATGATGATCGGGAAGCAGCAAACAGAGCAAGAGAAATACTGATATCAGTAGGGTTGGGTGACAAGATGCATCATCGGCCAGCACAGCTTTCTGGAGGTCAGCAGCAGAGGGTATCCATCGCAAGAAGCCTGGCAGGCGATCCTGAGATAATCCTCGCGGATGAGCCAACAGGGGCCCTTGACAGTGTTGCAGGTATAGAAGTTCTGAATATGCTTCACAGATTATGGAAAGAGCAGGGGAAAACGATCATAATGGTCACTCATAACCTTAATCTGGCGAAATATGCCCACACAACAATTGAACTGAAAGATGGGCAGATAACGAGAATATCTGAAAATGATGAGGTGAATAAGAAATGAAAAAAACAATGTTCACGGTTTTAATGGTCATGGTACTGGTGGTTTACGTTCCTGCAGTGTATGCAGAAATGGGAAATCTAGTGGACGCTACAGTGATATCAATAAGCGTTGTAAACTATGACCCTGATCCTGCGATAGCAGGAGATATTGTAGAAGTGCGTTTAGGTGTCGAGAATATCGGCGGCATGACTGTCAACAATCTTATAATAGAAGTTGTGCCTGAGTATCCTTTTGAGCTTGTATCCGGTGAAAGCGCCGCTCAGAGCATAGGAATAATTCAAGGTTATAAGGGACAATCCAATGAAAATATAAAGATAGTAAAATACAGGATGCGGGTCGACAGAGATGCCCCTGCAGGCAGTTACGAACTCAAAGTTAAGTATTATGAGAGCGGTGGCAGTGCTGCGACTCAAAAAAGTCTGTCCCTTGATGTTAAGAGCAAACAAAGTGCTGAAGTGATCCATATTGATAAGACAGCGCTTGTTCCTGGAAAGCAGAGCAGCTTGAAGTTCACGATCAATAACGTCGGAAATGCACCGTTGCGAGATCTGACTTTCAACTGGGAGAATGGTAACAATATTATTCTTCCTGTCGGAAGCGACAATACCAGGTACATTAAGTATATTGACGTTGGCGACAGCGCTGATCTGGAATATCAGGTGATTGCAGACACCAATGCGCAACAGGGATTATATAAACTGAACCTGTATTTGAGCTATTATGACTCCATAACAAAGGAAGAGAAGAAGATTTCAACAATTGCAGGAGTGTATGTTGGCGGCGGAACCGATTTTGATGTCGCTTTCTCAGAAAGCACAGGCAGTGAGACATCTTTTAGTGTTGCCAATGTTGGAAGCAATCCTGCATATTCGGTGTCGGTGATCATTCCCGAGCAGAGAAGCTGGAGAGTGAGCGGCTCAAATTCAGTCATAATAGGAAACCTGAACAAAGGGGACTACACGATCGCAAGCTTCAGGTTGCAGTCATCAACGAGCACTACGACTTCCCAGAATAGAACAGCCAGAAGCGATGCCAGTCTCCAGGGAAGTCCTGTGCAAAGAACTATGAACAGCTCATCTGAAACAGTTCTAATGCAAATCGCCTATACCGATACTATGGGAGAAAGAAAAATCGTCGAGAAAGAAGTCAAACTTGGACCTCAGAGTATGGCGGCTGCTGACGGGCAAATGGCTATGCAGGGACGAAGAGGAACTGTACAACAGGGAAGTGTATTCTCTACTTACAAATGGTATTTCTTCGGAATAGCTGTGCTTATGGGAGTTATAGCCCATCGAAAGTACAGGAGTCGCAAATTGCTTGATCCAGATTTCAAAATAGAGGATTTCTTCAGAAGCAATAAGAAATGATAATTCCTGCGGGTTAAAATGAAGCTTGAAAAATGTTTCATGCATGCTTTTAATATGGCGCTTCACAGCAAACTTAGAAGCTGGCTTACTATACTGGGCATAGTTATAGGCGTTGCTGCAGTAATTGCCATTGTATCGATGGGAGAAGGGATGCAGCAATCAATGACCGCTCAGCTAAGCGGTCTTGGTGGCGATATTGTGACTATATCACCAGGTTTCTCCCGCGGTGCGGGCATGTTTGCTATGAGAGGCGGCGGAGGCGAAGGAGGTTTTTCAGGTGGAGTTCAGGCAACAGATAAAGAAATAGTATTGAGCAGGAGTGATCTTCAGGCATTGAAGGGCATACCAGATATCGCGCTGATCGATACAAATATCAGAGGCAGTGTGGAAGTTTCCTATCGTGGCAAAACAGGCAAAGTATCTTTAACAGGTGTTGACCAGAGGGTATGGTCTCAAATTACTACAAATAAAATAAAAAATGGTCGGATGCTTGATTCTGCTGATCAGAATGTAATAGTTATAGGAGGAAGGCTTGCATCCTCTTATTTTGATCAGCCAATCGGGATAAATAAGATGATCACGATAGAAGGCAGTGCTTTCAGAGTTGTGGGAATTCTGGATGACCAGAGCACGAACATCTATATGCCTATCCAGATGGCATACCAGGTGATCGAAGACAAGAAAAACGGTATCTACGACTCTTTTGTTGTTAAGATCAAGAACGAAGACCAGTTGGATGAAGTGATCACGAAAATCGAGAGTAAACTTATGACTGCAAGACATGTTACTCCAAAGGACAGGGATTTTTCGGTTTCTTCAAGCAGGCAATTCCAGCAAACAAGAGCAGAAGCGCTAAGTTCATTGAATGCATTTCTTGTCGCGATTGCAGCAGTTTCATTGATCGTCGGCGCTGTCGGGATAGCAAACACCATGTTCACTTCTGTCCTTGAAAAGACTAAAGAGATAGGGATAATGAAAGCTATTGGTGCACGCAACCATGACATTTTGCTCATATTCCTGTTCAATGCAGGATTTATCGGGCTTGTTGGAGGGATCTTAGGCATAATCCTTGGAACAATTCTTTCAGGCTTCATGCCTGCGCTTATGGGGGGTATTCCTCTGATGAGAGGTACCGCAATAGTATCATTGAACTCAATAATTATGGCATTATCTGTATCGGTTACAGTGGGAGTACTTGCAGGAATAATTCCTGCGTATCAGGCATCAAAATTAAAGCCTGTTGACGCCTTAAGATATGAGTAAGGTTATATTATTCTTTCAGTGTGCGGTCAAAGAATGCCACCATCTCTCTGTAGGCATCCCTGGCTGCGAAACTCTCCGATAGCTCTCCATTTTCGATCATGAACCCGTGGGGCTGGCCCTGGTAGACCTTAAGCTCAAAGTACTTGTCAGAAGCATTGAGTGCCGTAGCATAGCGGTAGATGTCTGCGATCGGGCTTGGCTGGTCATGTGTTCCGTGTATCATTAACAGTGGTGCTTTAAGCTGCTCTATCATATCCGCAGGCATGGACTGGTTTGCAGGTCCGCCAGAATAGGGGAAGCCGTACCAGGCGACTCCTGATTTGAATTCATCTATCTGGGGAAGAAAGAGCATGGTGTACCTTCCACCAATATCAATTGAAACATTTATGATTCTATGGATGCATACTGTTTCATGGGGAGATGAATATGCATTCAACAAAGACATGGGAACTGTGGTGCTGGA
>DYGR01000047.1 GCA_020724545.1 Candidatus Methanoperedens nitratireducens | reverse complement strand
TTGATTATAAAAACTCGGCTATAAGCTATTGCAAAAGGAATTAATGGATGGGCTCACAACTACAAAAAGTTTTAAGTAGGATTCCATGAATTGAATGTATAATGGCTATCGGACTTGGCGATATTTACGAAAAACTCAAAGAACTGATTATAATTATGGATAAGGTTAGAGAAAACACTGAAGAGATAAGGGAACTTAAAAAAAATCAAGAAGAAATTAAAAAGAATCAGAAAGAGATGGCGGCAAACATACTCAAACTCATGGATGGCCAGCAACGCATTTTAGAAAGGCTTGAATTTAAAGAAGAACTTTCATTATTAAAAATCAAACTTGCTGAACATATAGCAGCCTGTGAAAGGGCAAAGGCCTAGATTCATTTGATATATTCCACATTCGGTATATCCTCAAACGCAATATCGCCTGTTAGAAATGGAATATCCATCCTGTTAGCAATCGTATATCCCAGGGCATCGACATAACTCAGCTTTTTCTTGTTGCCCTTCATTGCTAATCTGAACTTCATGGCTTCTTTGATATCCTCATCCGTGTAATCGATTGAATAACCAATGGTTTCATCATAATATTTCTCTGCAGTTGTTTCCTCATAATCCCGCAGTAGATGATAGTACATCTCCATAAGATTCAGGCGGGTCGTAACAACTTCTGAATCAAGGTATTTCAAATAACTCTCATTTCCAAAAAAAATCTCAAACAGAGCATAGGTATCGAAGAAATATTTCATTCATCCCAGCCTTCCCTTATCTCATCCTTGAGCTGCTGTGCAGGCATCTTTCGGCTTAATGTTCCGAATAATCTTTTAAGAGGCTCGTTTTTCTTTTTGATCTCGATCTCAATTATCTCATTCTCAACTATCCCTTTGTTTCGTACGATATCGACTGGCAGTGTAATCCCGAGGCTATTGCCCCATTTTTTTATCTTGACATAAACCATATATATTTGTTATACATTTAGTTATACATATATCTATCGTACATATAGAGCCCATTCAATGCTTCATAAAAAATTGCCACTAATATCCCGTCTAATTATTGGATGGGTTCGTATCACGCGAAAGAGTGAATAATCATAACAACATGTAGTATAACGATTTTATAAACAGAAAGAATATATCATTGATAATCATTAAGAATCTGGAGTACTAATGCCAACAGGTGTATATATCTGCCATTGTGGCTCTAACATAGCAGGAACTATAGATGTAGAAGATATAAGAGAACATGCACGGATGCTGAAAGGCGTTGCAGTTGCCCGTGATATACCTTTTGCATGTGGCGATTCAGGGCAGGAGCAGATTAAAAAGGATATCCAGGAGTTCAGGCTTGATCGCATTGTTATGGCTGCCTGCTCACCCCGTCTTCATGAAGTAACATTCAGACGCTTGCTTGAACAGTCTGGCCTTAATCCTCATCTCCTTGGAATGATCAATATCAGGGAGCAGGGCTCATGGGTTCACTCGGATGAGGACGGCCTTGCCACACAGAAGGCAAAAGATCTTGTTTCAATGGGAGTGGCAAGGGTAGCACTGCTAACACCGCTTGATAGGAAGACCATACCTGCAAATAAGGACGTCCTTGTAATCGGTGCAGGCGTTGCAGGAATAGAGGCTGCCCTTCACCTTGCAGATATGGGGACCAGGGTGTGGCTGGTTGAAAAAGAGCCGACCATAGGAGGGAAGATGGCACTGATGAACGAGGTTTTCCCGACAAACGACTGCTCACTGTGCGCTCTTGCCCCGAGGATGTCGGATGCCCAGAGCCATCCCGGTATCATGCTGTATACATACTCAGAGATAACAAAGATAGAGGGAAGAGCAGGGAATTTCAAGATAACAGGAGTAAAAAAGCCGCGCTATGTCGATGAGAAAAAATGCAAGGGATGTATTGATCTATGCGCCCATGTCTGTCCGATCGATGTACCAAATCAGTTCGATTACGGCATAGGGGCACGAAAATCCATCTACATCCCTTTTGCTCAGGCTGTGCCCCTGGTGGCATGTATTGATGAGCACTGCGTTGGGTGCGGTATGTGCAGGCTTGCGTGCCCTGCTGAAGCTGTTGATTTTACCCAGAAACCAGAGGATTTTGAGTTCAACGTGGGTGCAATAATCCTTGCAACAGGATATCAGCCCTTTGATGCACGGCGCAAGGAAGAGTATGGATACGGCAGGTACAGGAATGTTGTAACCACTCTTGAGCTTGAGCGGATGCTCAGTGCTGCAGGCCCAACACACGGCAGGGTGATCTCTCCTTCCACAGGAGCGGATGTTAAAAGCGCTGCCTTCATCCTGTGCGTTGGCTCGCGTGATGAGCAGGTGGGTAACCCCTATTGCTCCAGGGTCTGCTGCATGGCTTCAATAAAGAACGCGATGAAGATAGCTGAAAAATACCCGGATGCAAAGGTCTCTGTGCATTACATCGATATCCGTGCAGCAGGTGAGATGTACGAGGAATACTACAGGCGTGCACAGGAGATGGGCGTTTCATTCGTGCGAGGGCGTGTGGCAGAGGTTGAGGAATCGGAAGGCAAAACGATCATTCATTATGAAGACACTCTTTCAGGAGATACCCGCCATGAGGCATATGACCTTGTCGTGCTTGCGATCGGCATGGAGGCGAACAGGGATGCCGGGAACATAGGCAGGATGCTGAATCTCTCCACCCGGCCTGATCGGTTCTTCCAGAGCGCGCATCCCAAGATGCGGCCAGTGCAAACGCATACAAAAGGCGTGTTTATTGCAGGGTGTGCAGGCGGCCCAAAGGAGATACAGGTATCCATAGAACAGGGAAGCGCTGCTGCGGCAAAAGCACAAAGCCTGCTTCACAAGGGTGAAATAGAGCTTGATCCCATGAGCGCGTACGTAATCACCGAGCTGTGTGATGGCTGCAGGATCTGTGAATCTGTATGCGAATTCGGACGCATCAGGGTAACAGATGGGAAAGCCAGTGTGGATGAAGTGGCATGCCGGGGATGCGGTCCATGCGCTGCTGCCTGTCCGAATGGTGCTGTCCAGCTTAGAAGTTATACTGATGAGCAGATCATGGCTCAGATAGCAGAAGCAACACGGGAGATAAACGAGTATCCGCTTGTAATAGGTTTTCTGTGCCACTGGTGCAGTTATGCTGCCGCAGATCTTGCAGGCTCAATGCGTATCCAGTATCCTACAAACCTGCGGAACATCAGGGTGCTGTGCTCGGGCAGGGTTAATCCATCCTTTGTGCTTGAAGCACTGAGAAGGGGCGCTGACGGTGTACTGGTAGCTGGATGCAGGCTCGGAGAGTGCCACTATACCATAGGTAATTACTGCGCCCGACAGAGAATGGATGTACTTGGGAAACTGCTTGCTGATATGGGTCTTAATGAGAGCCGGCTCAGGGTCGAATGGATCGCGGCCAGTGAGGGCGAGAGGTTTGCCTGTATAGTAAAGGATTTCGTGAAACAGCTTAAAGAGATAGGCCCGATAGGCAGCGAGCTTAAGCGGTGATAATATGAGCATGAGCGATGAGAGAATTGATATCACTGTGGATAGCGAGGTCAGGGATACACATTTCCTGTATGACCAGAGGACAGATAGATCAAAAAAAACCCTTGATTATGATTATAAACGCTGCAGTGGCTGCGGCATATGCATCGAGGTCTGCCCTAAAAAAGCAATAGAACCGGGCCCTTTGATCGAAATAGCCACGGGACTGGATGCACCGCCTGTTATTATTGACCATACCAGGTGCTCGTTCTGCGGCATGTGCGCTGCCTTCTGTCCTGTAGGGGCTATCAGAATGATAGTGGACGAAAAAGATATCCTTGAATTATCACAGTTCCCTCATCTTGATTCTGGCGTGGTCTTCAATGATAAATGCCTGCCCTGCATGCTCTGCAAAAAAGCATGCCCGGAAGAGGCAATAGATGTAGAATTCACATTCCAGAAAAAGGAGGTCATAGCGCCATTTAAGACTGAAGCGACAGGTGAGATCGAGGTCGATATGGAGAAATGCACCCTGTGCGGTCTGTGCATGGAACTTTGCCCTGCTTTTGTACTTGTTGAGAAAAAGGCAGCCGCAGATGACCTTGTGCCTTTTTCTGACCTGCTGGTTGATCGCGAGCGATGCGATTACTGCGGTATCTGCATCCCGTTCTGTCCTGAGGATGCCATAAAAGTGAGGGGGGACTTTGATGAAGAGGATATAAAAAAGATCGCCCCGGAGATAACCGGGAATATAAGAGTAGATAATGACAGATGCACCAGATGCGGCTGGTGCGAAGCTCTCTGCCCTTATGATGCTGCTTTTGTGACAAAACCTTTTGATGGTGAGATTGAACTGATAGATGCAAAACTTAAAGGCTGCGATCCTGCAGGCTGCCATGGATGCTTCAATGTCTGCCCATCAAAAGCATGGATTATCCCGCAGGACAGGAAGATAGATGTGGTGCGGGATTTCTGCACATACTGCGGCGCCTGTGAGAGAGCCTGCCATATCAGGGCTATCGGGATAAAAAGGACAGGGGTAAGGCATACCGACATAGCAGATACGCCCTGGGCGCAGGACTGGGAGCGGGCGATAACCTGCCTTACAACAGAAAAGAGAGGACGGCCTGAACTCTCACGCACATTGAGCGTGGAGAAGGCTGAGCGGAAGAACGGGCCGCCAAACTCCAGGCCGGATGTCAACCATGAGTTCAGAAAGCTCGTGGATGAGGGGATCAGCAGAATATCTTCACTTCTGGGTAATAAACAGGTAAGACGCGCCTGGGAGAAAAAAGATCCAGAAGTGGCGGCACAGGAAATAAAGAAGCGGCTCTTAGAATTAAAGAATTAAAGACTTAAAGCAGCTTCAGGTGACCCGTGATTTTATCCAGCATGCTTGCCTCAGCAGGCCCGATCCCTAAAACCGTAATCGTCCCGGGGGGCACTTCTGTCAGTCCTGCATCCGTGATCAGTGCTGTGGATAGCCTATGCCTCCTTGCAGTTTCTTTCAATTCAAACAGGTCCTGCAACTTCGGAACTCTTAATACAACCTTCTTCTGGCCCCCCTCCTTCCAGGCCTCACGGACATCCCTGTCAGCAAATTCGTAAGCTGAGACTGCGGCGTGCGCAACCTGGACAGCAAGCTTGCCTTTTGATAGTTTCAGGTCATCCCGCACTATGATGCACTGCTTATACTCGGACATTAAATTAAATAACACCATCCAAATTTATCTGCCTTTTCTCCATATTGTATCCCGGTTATCTCATTATACAGTTTTTGCGAGAGATATCCTATTTTCCCACCGTTTATGGTAATCAGCGCGCCGTTATGCTGAATTTCTCCAATAGGTGATATTACAGCCGCTGTCCCAGCTCCGAAAGCTTCCTTCAGTCTTCCCTCCTCTGATGCAGATACCAGTTCATCTATGGGGATTCTATGCTCCTTTACGTTCATACCCCAGTATTTCACCAGATGAATAACAGTATTCCGCGTTACTCCGTTAAGGATTGTGCCTCCTAATGGAGGAGTTATCAATTCGTCATCCATACGGAAAAAGACATTCATAGCTCCTGATTCCTCAATATATTTTCTTTCCAGTCCATCAAGCCACAGTACCTGTGTAAACCCTTTCTTTTTTGCCTCCTCCGCAGGTAGAAGACTTGAGGCATAGTTGGCTGGTGTTTTAGCTGCCCCTAAACCTCCTTTCACAGCCCGAACATATTCACTCGCTGTTACAAGTCTAATCGGATTAATACCTTCTTTATAATACGCTCCTACCGGTGAGGTTATAATCATAAAGCGATAGGTCTGAGAGATTTTTACTCCGAGGAAATTATCTGCAGCAAAGATGAAAGGACGGATATACAATGAGTATCCTTTTTTCCTGGGAACCCAGTCCCTATCCAGTTCCAGCAGTTCTCTTAATGCGTTAATACACAGATCAGGGTCTATCTCTGGTATGCAAAGTCTCTGGCACGACTTATTCAATCGTTCAAAATATTTCTCAGGACGGAATACGTTTATCCCATTTTTAGTATAAAATGCCTTGAGGCCTTCAAATACAACCTGACCATAATGCAGAGAGCACAGCGATGGCAGTATCTCGATTTTCCCAAAAGGGATTATCTGAGGCGATACCCATTCCCCGTTTTTATAATCCATGCTGAACATATGGTCTGAGAAAACCTCACCAAAACCCAGACTATCGAAATCTGTTTCATGCAATCTACTATGGTTTGTCTTTGTGATTTCCATCTCAATGCTCGATGGTTTTTAATCTCGATAAGACTGAAGCTGTTTTAGGATCTCTTCATAGTGCATTTATTAATCTTTCTTGCCGTAATAAGCTTCTAATATGCAATTGCTTTTGTTTTTTATTGTCTTTACTCCACTTTCTCAGCAAACGCGAATTTCCGCAGTACTTTAGTAACCTTGATCCTGACCTTGTCGCCTACTTTTGTCTTGGGCACAAAGATAACAAAGCCTTTTACTCTTGCAATCCCATCTCCCTGTTTTGCTATATCGTCTATCGATACATCATAGGTTTCCCCGACTGTTACCGGAGCACTCTTTTCCTGATTATTCATCAAAGCTACTCACATCCTTAATTATTATCAGCTATCCTGGTAAACAAGAACTGCAGAAATAGTGCATATTCTACTGCTGTAGATGTCACCACAAAACAGCCATACATTGTATATAACTATATCCCTACAATAGATAAAACTTTGCTGCGATTTAAAATTCAAGGTACGATAGAAGCATATTATTTATATTGATTTGATTCTGTAGAGTAAATAATGATGAGAACCCGACTGCGTGATTTCATAATTACTGATGATGACTGGATATTTGCTGTAGCGGATTACTGCCATGACAGGGGCATAAGATCAGTCCTGAGATACGTGCCAGATCCTGCGGGCTCAAGAGGTGTATATAAAAAATACAGGAAGCTTGACTTTGATGATGCATTCATGTTCATGAGATCAGTCTGTCCGCAGTGGGTTAAGGATGTTCATATCGTACCCCGGGATTCTGTTAAGCAGGTACTTGTCCCGGGACAGAGACTTCCTCTTATGGTGAGAGAAAACAGGAGAGTCAGGGATATCGTCAGAACGCTGCAAAAAGGTGTACCACTTGAGAAGATGGGAGTAACAGGCTCACTTCTTGCTGGACTGGATAATGAATCCTCTGATATTGATTTTATTGTTTACGGCAGCTCATGGTTCAGGGCACGGGATATCATAGAACATGCAAAAAAAGAAAAATCCATTATTACAGAAATAAGTGATGAGATGTGGCGGGATATCTATAAAAAGCGCAGGCCTGAGATATCCTTTGATGAATTCCTTGTCCATGAACTCAGGAAAGGGAACAGGGGTATGGTGGATGGGACATATTTTGACCTTCTGTATGTCAGGGACTGGGAGGATATCGAGCCCTGCCCAAGAGGGGTTGATATCGGTGCTGAGACTATTGAGGCAACTGTGACCAGTGCTGATTTTTCATTTGACAGCCCGGCGATTTATAAAATAGACCATCAAGAGATAAGCTACGTGCTGTCCTACACCCATACCTATGCAGGACAGGCGCTGGCAGGTGAGAGGATCGAGGCAAGAGGGATGGTCGAGGCTGCAGGAGATATAAAACGGCTTGTTGTCGGGACAACAAGAGAGCCCAAGGGAGAATGGATACGCTCGCTGACGCTGCTTGAGACCAATTTTTGATTCAAACGTAGAAAACAATATATAAACTAAAATCAAATAGATAAAGAAGATAAATGTGAGGTTATAATTATGAATACCGACCAATCGCCATCACTTCAAGATTGGAAAGACCTGTACGATGCCGCAATAGAATTCAAAAATACAGCTCCGTGGGACTGGATGCATGATTCTGACCTCTTTGGGGTTAAAGACCCGGTAAGTGGTGAAACAGGGTACTGCTGCATCATGGGCGCAGCAGGTGAACATTATGCCCTCGGGCTTTATTTAGGCTCGGAGGGACTGGATGGGTTATTGAGGATACTATCAGGTGAATTTTCAGAGCTCAAAGATGAGGCTTTGTACATTCAGAAATGCCTCATGGCGTCTTTTGAGGATAGAAAATACCTGCAAAAGCATGACCTTCAGCAGATAAAAGCGCTCGGCTTGAAGTTCAGGGGAAGTAATGCATGGCCTATGTTCAGGAATTATACGCCGGGGCTTGTCCCATGGTATCTGACAGGTGAAGAAGCAAAATTCCTTACAATTGCTTTGCAGCAGGCGATAGATGTTTCACAACGATTTAAGAAAGATATCGGGCTGATGAGTCCCCCCTCAAGTGGTCAATTCCTGGTTCGGGTGCCTGATAAGCATGGCGAGAGCATCGTATGGAAAGACGAGTGGCTGGAACCTTCGCCTCTGAAAAAGGAAGAACCTCCAGTGATGCCTGTTGATGAAACTACCCTGAGCAGGCTGAAAAAAGCAAGATTGCAGAGCAGAGGGATATGGGAGATGGACTTTTTCCATATACCTGCGCCTGTATGGGAAAAGGGAGAACGACCGTATTATCCTTATATGAGCATGCTGGTTGACCACAATACTGCCATTATTCTTAACTTTGAGATGGAAAAGCGGTCTGGTCATAAATCAAAATTTCCTGTTAAGTTCGCTGATTTTATCGAGCGTGTAAGAGTCATGCCGGAAGAATTGCTTGTTAAACGCCATGATGTATATGGATTACTGGAACCTTTAGCTACAAAATTAGGCATAGAAATAAAAATGGTTGAAAGCCTTCCTGCGCTTGAGTATGCTCAGAGGAGTACATCCCTGCGCAGGTGATTTCACAGGAAATGGTAAGCCATGTGGGTAAGGCTTACATCGCACCTTTACAGCCGCCCCACGATGAAGCCATGAGCTCTGAACAGGAATACTATTTCTATATATGGTGATTCTGGCAGTGATGCTTGTGACAAACAGCAAGCATTATTACATCCAGGCCTCTTATCCGATGCTTTTTGCGGGCGGCGCTGTTTTCTGGGAAAAGCTGTGGCAGGGCAAGCGCTATGCCAATTGGTAGAAACCCACGTATCTGGCGGTCCTGACTATAGGAGGGGCGATTTTTGCGCCAATGGCGTTTTTTGTTATGATGGCCCAAAGAGGTACCTGAACGGTACTGTGACGATGTTTTCGATTTCGTTCGGGGGTTTGTGACTGCGAACGATAAGCGTTTTATGCTCCCAAAGACAATAGAAATCCAAAACAACTTTTTCTAGCGCTTTAATAGGCGCAAATAGTAACGACTTATATACAATTATACTATAGTTTTAATAACTACAAATCCAATTATCGAATATGGAATTCACAGTAAAACTCGAAGAATCTGATGAAGGTGGATATACCGCCCAATGTCTTGAACTTCCCGCAGCGATAAGTGAAGGAGATACAAAAGAAGAAGCTCTCGAAAATATTAAAGAAGCAATTCAACTAGTTCTTGAAGTCTTACGGGAACAAGCGCGGTCGTATACTGAAGTCTTCAGGGTGGAAGTGGCAAGTGCCTAAACTCCCTTCTATATCTGGTAAAAAAATTATCAGATCTTTAAATAAGATGGGTTTTATCATAGTACGGCAGAAAGGGAGCCACGTGTTTATGCAAAAAGGGGATTCAACAGTTACTGTGCCATTACATGACCCTGTCAAGAAAACCATTCTTAAAAGTATATTGAATCAAGCAGAAGTCTCATTGGAAGAATTTTTAGAATACCTTTGAATTTTATAACTGATATTGCGCCTGAATGAAACATAAATATCCAGACAACCCATAGAGACGCCAGACCATTGGGCATCAATGCTGATGGATCACGGTTCATCGCAGTGCCCGTAACTTTCGCACCGCGAGCAGTTTATACCGCTCAAGCGCATGACCCGATGGAGATGAACCTGGAAGATAAAAAGTATAGCTATTCATGCTGTTTCGCCGCACTGTGTAGTATTCCCTATCGAATACTGGGCGAGAGTCATGATGGGGCATGTGGGCATGGTAGGTCTGGGGCTCATGAGCTTTATTATTAAAGCTTTGTGGATGAAAAACGATAGCAAGCCGGGGCTTTTCAAGTGCGAGGTTATGGTAATTATAGTTGCGTTTATCCATTTTTCACAAATTCTACCCAACATAATGATTTTTTAAGCCATTCATATGTTTCTGATTTACCTAATAATTTTTCAATATCATCAGCCTTAAAAACATTTTCATTATTTACATTTGAATCTATACAAAAGTAAAGATAATCACTATCTTTATTATAATTATTTTTCTCAAGCGTTAGTTTAACTTGAATTAATTTTGTATCATTCGGTTTAATTTCTACCTTACCAATATCTATTGGATATTTTCCAAAATTTCGGCAAACTAAGTCAAAATTTTTTATAAAGCCTCCTTTATAGGCAGGTATAAACAATTCTCTTTCTTCTAAAATTTTAGCAACTAATGTTTCTAATTCTACACTAGAAAGACATTTCAGATAATTAGAAAAATTAGAAATAGTTGGTTTATCGCCAGATAATAAGTATTTAATAGCTTGTATATTTCCAAAATATTTGGGTTTTACCTCTTTAAAAGTACCTAAAGCAAAATGGAGATTTGCTTTCATGCCGGCTAAAACTAATGGACATTCTTTTATATCTCGCTCTTCTAGGTCTTTAATTGGAAAACCTTTGACTCCACCTTCTTTACCTTCTTTAAAAGGACTTAATTCATCACCTTGTTTAAAGAAATATATTTTTTCTTCACCTATAGAAAATACAATCTTATCATTAGTATTAGATAACTTTGAGAACGTATCAACAAAAATTTCGGCATCCTTATGTCTATGGGGCGTATTTTTATGGTGATTGGGTCCAAATCCAACTCCATTCTTATTTTTAATTTGGTCTATTGTGTGTCCATCAAAAAAAATTGGTGCAAATCTTTCTTTCTTTATCCAGTTGTAAACAGTATTTTTCCTTTTTCTATCATTCTCGCACTCATTAATATTCAGTAAGAAATACTTCTGGTTTTCTCCTTGCAAAATTACACCTGACTCATTCATATCCGCCATAGAATATATACCTAATTTCACCGCCATCTGCTGCTAAGTGACACGAATTTATATACCCGTTCTAGAAAAAATCCATCCCATCTTGATGGTCAATTATTGTATATTCACCAAGACAGAGCCATCAAAGTAAGCATGAGGATTACCTCCCGCCCTAAAGGGAGGATGAAAAAGCGAATATGTACCTACCCGGGAGAACAGCTTTTTCAAATTAAGCGTGACATAAAAGAACACTATTGCGAAGTCCCGGCGTTACTATCGAAATATAAGTCCCCATCAACCCATCGAATCACAAACCTTCGATCATCGCCAGGATGCTTTTTTGGCGCACAGTAGATTTATAATGTCTGGAAGGATATAAGAACTCAGATTAACATTATTTAAGTGAGAATTCGAAACCTCTCTGACAGGAAGTATCAATATGGAAAAATTGCATTTACCCATAATCATTGAATTGGACGAAGATGGGTATTACATAGTAAGTTGCCCTGTGTTCAAAGGGTGCCATTCATATGGCGAAACTATAGATGAGGCACTTGAAAATATAAAGGAAGTCATAGAGATGTGCCTCGAAGAGACCAATGTCAAAGAGCTAAATAAATTTGTAGGGTTTAGAGAATTGGAAATTGCTCAGAATGCCTAAACTTCCTGTATTCAAAGGCAAAGAACTTATAAAGTTTTTAGAATACTTAGGTTTTAAGATTACTCGGACCAAAGGTTCTCATTCGAGATTAAAATCAGAAGATGGAAGGGCAACCAGTGTTCCAGTGCATGGAAATAAGAATATCCCTAAAGGGCTTCTGCGCAAGATAATACGAGAAGATTTAGAAATGAACTTAGAGGAATTTACTGAACTATATTCAAAATATAGATGGAATAAATAATAACTTTTTTTAAAGAAATCCAGCACCTGAAGTGAATGAATTTATATTGAGTTGTTATTCATGAAATAATAGAAAAGCGACTTGATGGATCTATCAGAGGACGCCTAAGGAGCTTTCAGGCTAAGAGGCGGATTCCAGAGGGCTCTTGTATTCGGAACTCACCCATCATACCCGATCTCCTCTTTTGTGAGATAACACGCAGGGTCGTCTGCCCAGACATTACCGTATATCGCCTCTGCGCGCACGCGGAAATTCCCGTTGCAGATATCGAACCACTTGCACCTTGCGCACCTGTCGGCGTTAGCCTTTATGAGAGGCTTTCTGTTCTTGAGCCCTGCCATGAGTTCATTGCTCAAATCCGTCCAGATCTCACTGAACTTTCGTTCCTTGACGTTTCCGAATGAATAATGTCTCCAGAACTGATCAGCATGTACCGAGCCGTCCCATGAGACACAGCCTATCCCTATGCCTGATGAATTGCCCTGGTTCATCTGGAGGAGTTCGAATACCTCCCCGGCGCGGGCAGGGTTCTCTTTCAGCAGGCGGAAGTAGATATACGGGCCATCACAGTGGTTATCAACTGTAAGTACCTCCACAGGGAAGCCCCTGTCATGAAGGGCCTTTGTTCTCTCCATGATAAGGTCAAGCGTCTTTCTGCTCTCCTCGTGGCTCAGGTCTTCTTTTACCAGTCCTGAGCCGCGCCCGGCATACACAAGGTGGTAGAAGCAGACGCGCGGGATCTTCTCCTCTTCAAGAAGATCGAATATGGCAGGGACATCACGTACGTTTTTCCTGTTGATAGTAAAACGCAGACCTACCTTGATGCCTTCTTCAATGCAGTTGCGCATACCCTGCAGCGCAGCATCGAATGCGCCATCCATGCCCCTGAACCTGTCGTTTGTCTCTCTCATGCCGTCAAGTGATACGCCCACATAGGAAAGACCGATCTCCTTTAAGACTTTTGCCATTTTTTCATCGATCAGAGTACCGTTTGTTGATATCACGGCACGCATCCCTTTTGACCGTGCATACTGTGTAAGTAGAGGCAGATCAGGATGCATGAGTGGTTCACCGCCTGAGAAGAGTATCACAGGTGCGCCAAACCGTGCAAGATCATCTATTAGCTCCATGCCCTGCTGCGTGGTGAGCTCACCCTTATACTCTATGTCCCTGGACTGCGCATAGCAGTGGATGCAGCGCAGGTTGCAGCGCCTGGTCATATTCCAGACCACAACCGGTTTTTTATCCTTTGAGAACTGCAGCAGATGGGAAGGGAGTTTACCGGAATCGCGCCCGTATCTGAGGGCATCGGATGGTTCAACTGTTCCACAGTAAAGCTTTGAGATACCTATCATCTTTGTTCACCTATATTATTCGAGTTATCACGAATCAATTTATCTGATATCTACCTTATTCATACAGGTTAATAAGTAATCCTTTTTGTTCATCAAAATTGATCTCTACAGTGGATGCGTTATCTACAAGACCTTTTTCTATATGTACTGTGATCCCGCCCCGGGTATAGGTAGCATCACCTGAAAGCGCTTTTTTTACAGGTGTTATCTCAAGCCGCCTGCAGCATCCCCCTCCGCTTATAAATATACGCACTGCCTGAGCATCCTCTTTTTTCATGGTTTCCTTAATAAATTCTACAGCTCTATCGTCTATTATAAATCTGCTCATTGTTTACCTTCAGTTAACATCCCCACAAGCCTGTTGAGCACTGCATCCACACCTTCGCCTGTCAGCGTGGACATGCTCATATCCGCGCTCTCGATTGGCGCTGCTATATCTATCTTGTTCGCCACAACAAGCATAGGTATCCCGAACTCTTTTTTTATCCCATCCAGCAGGTGCATCTGCTCTCTGAGGGTGTAGCCGCAGGTCTCGGATGGATCGATTATATACAGAATGGCCCCTCCGACGTGCTTTAAGGCTAAAATTGCCTGAAGCTCGATCTCGTTCCTCTCCTCAAGAGGGCGGTCAAGCAGTCCAGGTGTATCAATGACCTGGTACCGTATCCCGTCCCTTGTGAAATGTCCAACAGCCAGTCCTTTCGTGGTAAAAGGGTATGAGGCTATCTCAGGTCTTGCGCTGCTGATGAGAGCCACGAAGCTGGATTTGCCCACATTCGGGTAACCTGCCACCACGATAGCCGGCCCCTCACCGATATCCGGAAGTTTACGCAGCTTATTTCGCGCATCGTTCAGGAAGCGCAGATTGCCATCGATACTATCCACGATCGAGGATATCCTTCCGAATGCCTGCTTGCGTACTACTTTTGCATCCTCGCTGTTGCGCATCATGCCAACATATCTTCTTGATATCTCTTTTATCTTATTCCCCGCCCACTGGATAGAGGCAAGGTTCATTTTTAACTCCTCGATACCTACAAGTACATCAGCAAGCTCAAGATAAAAAGGCGGCATCTGGTCAAAGCTCGGGAATTTCCTGACTATGCTTGTAAGATTATCACTGAGTATGTTTGCTGCTGTAAGCAGCATGGATTCTTCGGCTTCCAGTTTGGTCTTTCGATCTAGAATTTTCTTTCCGTGTTTTGCCCTGGCAGCGCGTCTGAAGGCTTTATCGAGAAGTTCCTCTGATGTAGGCACTGTGGGAATTTTTTCAAAAATCATTGGATTATCTACTTCTCTTTACTTAGCACTGCGGCTTTGTATATTTTTTCATTCAGGTATGATACTTCCTGGGCCTTTGCCATGTGTTCCATGGCTTCACGAATCGGTTTTATTATCTCCACAGGGATTTCTTTAGGTACTTGCACTGGTGCTTTCGCTTTCTCCTTGATCTCACCGCTCAGGAATGGACATGTGACTCCTGTGAGAACAGACATCACACGGACGCTGCCGGTCAATGCCGGATCTACCTTGGCTCCCCATATCACGCGTTTTGTATATGGAACCTTCTGCATTATCTGTTCTCCTGCTATGGCCACTTCATCAAGGGTCATGTCCTCACCCCCGACTATGTGTATCAGGACACCATATGCAGTCGATATATCGGTAATATCAAGCAGAGGAGTTGAGAGCGCCTGAGAGACTGATTTTTCTATGCGGTTCTCACCATTACCTTCACCAATCCCGATGGCCGATATTCCCCCGCGTTCCATCACAGCACGGAGGTCTGCATAATCAAGGTTCACAAGGCTTGGCTGGGTTATGGTATCAGTTAGATTCTTAACAAACGAACCAACAAGTGCATTTGCAACGCCCAGAGCCTCTTTTAGCGGAAGGTTGCCTGCTACTTCCCTGAGCTTTGAATTATCTATAACGATTATTGAATCGCAGTTCTCTGCAAGCGCCTTTATGGCATCCCGTGCCTTCTCGCGTCTTATCATCTCAATTGTGAACGGTATGGTCACGCATGCAATGGTGAGCGCGCCTGCTTCTCTTCCAGCCTCTGCAAAAACTGGTATCGCGCCCGTACCTGATCCTCCTCCCAGTCCTGCCACTAGGAACAGAAGGTTGCTGCCCTTCAGCTCTTCCCTGATCTCATCCAGGTTCTCTTTTGTCGCCTCAGCACCCCTCTCAGGGAATCCTCCGCAGCCGTGCCCTTTACACAGCTTTTCACCGAGTAATATGATCTTATCTGCCCTTGTCATTGTGCTAAGATGTGGTGCATCTGTATTGGCCGCGATTATTTTACCACCGGCAAGTTTCTTGTCAGCTATCCATGTAGCGATATTGCAGCCCGCACCACCAAGACCAACAACGGTAACAGATGGGCGTGCAGTCTTTACTTTTTCTAATAGCTCTTCTCTAATCATAATCAGTCTCCATTATTAAGTTGCTTTGTTACTATTTAAATCCTTTTATTTAATGGCAGGTTCAAGTTACCCTGTAGCATCATGAAACCGTTGTTTGATCGATGCTACTGCTATCTGGAAATATAACAGTAGTATAGAACGATACAATGCTCTTCGATGCCGTTCGCAAAGCGTGCCGAAGGCAGATGACTGGCTGAAAGCAGGGATGAACATGGAGGAAATCCATGCGAGCCTGTAAGATGGATGCCCACGATTTCAATCGTGGGAGAAGTTCACAGTTAGACAACAGATTATGATTGCAGAAGTTGGGTTCGATACCCAACTCATGCATCTCATGCCGGGGCAGAAGCATGATATATAACTTGTTATAATATGTAAGGCATTTAATAAAAGGAAAGTTTACTACTAAAGATAGGACAATGCCTGATAACAACAAAACCGAGGAATTCCTACAGAAACTCGCCCCCTGCATCGAGCGCGGTGAGCCTGAGGCGTGCGTGGATGAGGTGGCGCGGATGGCAGAGGAGATGGGGATAGGTGGCTCTGTAGTCTTTTATTTTTCCCTGATTGCGAGTAAAAGAAGTATAATTGAAATTGCCGACCCTACGAAAAAGAAAGTGCCGATGAATACAAAAAGCGTACTAATCTCTATTTTTCCTATGACACCAACAGAGCCTCCAGTTACATCGCCTGAGGGAAGAGTATAAACGCTTTCAATCTCGCTTTTAAGTAGCCAGCTACCTAACACAGATAAGATTAAACCAGCTCCAATAATTACCGAAGCTATTATCGGAGCTTTTCCTCTGATCCTAAAGAAACTAAAAGTTTTCAGTAAGGAATCGAACTCGTTTTTTTCTATCGATGAAAATATTATGCTCTCCTTATCATAAACGTACATTTTTACATCCCTTAATCTCTTCCCAAGCCTTCTTTTTGCAATTTTAATGACACCCAATTCCAGCAATTTGTCAATATGGTACTGTGTAGTTGATATGGGAATGTTAAGTCTGTTTGAAAGGTCACTTAAAGATGATGGGTTTTTGTATAGTTCTTTTAGAATCATTAATGCAGTATCATTACTGATTTCTGATGCCAGTAACTTGGCATTTTCAGTATAGAGATTCTCGATATAAAAAATATCATTAGATAGCAGTTCCATGATAGTACTTTTAAGACATTTCATATAAATTTTTCTATTATTTCAATCCCGATTGAAACAGTCAAATATTTTAAATAAAATTGTAGTTTATACAAAAACGAATTGTATTAAAAAATTTCGAGGTGAAAACATGAAAAGAAAGTTATTGATATTAGGAATAGCTGCATTATTGCTATTTAGCGTAGCAATGGCAGGCTTTTCAATGAGCGAAAAAGACGACAAACCCCCAAAGATAATTCCGGATACTTCTGTTCCAGAGCCTGTACCTCCAAAATCGCCAGATGAACCACCTGTTGTGACCAATGTTGTAGTAACTCCAGATAAAGAAGGCATTCCAATGCCTGTTTTTAGAGAAGCTGTTATTGTTTATTTCAAGGAAATGCCAGCATCTATTGAGGAGTTTACTTCAAAGTATGGAGGAAAGCTGATATTCAACAAACCAGACATAAAGATGGCGGCATTTGAAACAAAAACAATTGGGGAGACTGGAAAAATAAGCCAGATAACATTGGATTTCATTACAGAAGTATCGAAAAATCCTCTTGTTGAGAAGGCATTTCACGACGAGTTTATGTTTATTAGGCCTGATAAAGTATATTTACCAGAGACTAAAATAACGTATCCAGGAGAGTTTGATAAAAAAGGGTGGCCATATATCTCTACAGAAGTAAAAGTTGGATTCTGGAGGCAACCATCATCACTTAATGAGTTTGCGACAAATTATGGTGTTAAGCTTAAATCTTTAGATGAGGTTCTGTTATTTGCTGTTTTTGAAACAGATAATGCTACAGAATTTTTCAAGAAGATTTCTGCCAATCCGTATGTCAGGCATGCTGAACCAAATGGGATAGTTTATGGTGGCTACACACCAAACGACCCAAAATGGAATCTTCAATGATAGCAGGGGTATCGCTGGTGTTGCACAAGTAAATATACTTGCGGTGAAGGTGCTGAATAGTCAGAATCAAGGTACTTGGGCAAATCTTGCAAGTGGTATTCGCTATGCTGCGAACAACAGTGCAAAAGTTATAAGCATGAGCATCTGGGGTTATTATAATGATGCAGATACAGAAGCTGCTAGCAATTATGCATACTATACCAAGAAGTCGCTACTGGTTGCTATATCTGGGAACGATGGAATAGAACAAGTAGCGTATCCTGCAGCTTTTGATACCGTCATTGCCGTTGGTGCAACAGATTCAAATGACCAGCGTGCATCATTCTCGAACTACGGTACCCAACTTGAATTGGTCGCTCCAGGTGTTAATATAAACTCAACAATTCGCAACAACCAATACGCTAATGATAGCGGCACATCCATGGCAGCACCTCATGTTTCAGGCGTCGCAGCTTTAGTATGGTCGCAGAACCCCTCGCTTGAAAACACCAAGGTTCGTGAGATATTGAGAAATACTGTAGTTGACCTCGGTACTGCTGGCAAGGATATCTATTATGGATATGGCAAGGTCAATGCATATGCAGCAGTCACTAAAGGAAAGATATTGTCCAGCCCCCAGAGCGGAACGCTTTCTGGTAACGGGGCAAGTTACACCTATTCAGTGTCAATACCAGCACCTTCTACTGTTGCTGTAGTAATGGCGGGCAATGAGAACGCAGACTTTGACCTTTATGCCAAATGGGGCTCTCCTCCGACAACAAGCAGTTATGACGCAAGAGGCTATACTTCATATTCCTTGGAGTATTTCCCGATACAGGGCTCGGGAACGCTCTACGTAATGGTGCGCTCCTACAGCGGCAGTGGTGCTTGGAAATCATGGGTAGTTGGAGGTTTATACACAGATAGCGGAAGACAGACTGGAACTCTCTCAGGAACTGGCGCTTCACAGACATATTCCCACAATGGCAATGGCATAGGGTATGCATTTAACTCTGGTCCAGATGGAAGCGACTTTGACTTGTACACTAAATGGAATTCGACACCTACAACAAGCAACTATGACTCAGCGGGAACATCAGGCTGGGCGCAAGAGATAGCAGGTCCTGCTATAGGCAACGGCACTGAGTACTTTATGGTGCGTTCCTACTCAGGAAGCGGAGAATATGCAGCATTGGGAATGATATACTGATACTGGGCTATAAAAGTCAATGGAATGTAAAGTGGCGAAGTCAATAAAAATTACTTTGCCTCTCATTTTTAAATTTTATTACTCAGGTTATACTAATCAACAAACTCATAAAAGCTGGGAGAACTACGACTGAATCAAGGATTTTATTGATGATAACTATGTTTAAGGGGGACATATTTAAAATAATAAAACCGAAACTTGCATAAGCTTGTGTATGCATTCAGCGAGATGAGCAATGACCCATACCCTCCCCATCCTCGACAACCACATGCACCTTAACCCCTCTGGCAGATGCCTTGAAGCCGTAAAAGAGTTCGCGCGCGCAGGGGGCACGCATCTCGTTCTGGTCTCTCTTCCTCCGTGGTCTTTAGGCATCGAGATAAACAGGCCTGATGATTACAGGCAGGTTTTTGATAAGGTTCTGAAGATAGCGCGCGGTGTTGAATCTGAAGCAAAAGTATTCATTGTGCTCGGCGTGCATCCTGCCGAGATTAACAGGCTCTCTGAGCGCTTCGGGCTTGCGCGCGCTTGCGAGATCATGAAAGGCGGGCTTGAAGTTGCGTGTGAATATGTTGATAAAGGATTAGCTGTGGGATTAAAGTCCGGGCGTCCACATTACCCTGTGAATAAAGAGACATGGGATACCTCCAATGATATCATGCGCCACAGTTTTGAGCTTGCAGAGGATTCGGGCTGCGCTGTACAGCTACATACAGAGACAGCGACAGAGGAAGCGCTTGAAGAGATAGCCGGGATTGCCAGAGGCGTGGGGTTACCTGCTGAAAAGGTCATCAAGCACTTTGCGCCGCCCATGGTCAGGATATGCGAGAGAACAGGTATATTCCCGAGCATCCTGGCCGGCGAGGATGCCATAAGAAAAGCCCTGGGCGAAGGAGATCGTTTTATGATGGAAACTGATTACATCGATGATCCGAAAAGACCTGGCTCTGTACTTGGACCAAAGACCGTGCCAAGAAGGACAAAACAATTGATACCGGAGTGGGGCGAGGATGTATTCTGGAAGGTCCATAAAAAGAATCCGGAGAAAGTGTACGGTGTGGAGATCAACATCTAAGCACTGGTGAGGTAAATATGCGCTGAAATATGCGCTGGGGCAAGCCCCAGACCCCGGGAAGCGCCGCCTGTCGGCGGTTGGTCACAGGCCACGGTTTTTTCGCAAGTATCATACATTACTACAAAACTATTTTAGAAATTTTTAGAAGCCTTTAAGTACACGTTCGTCGAAACGTTACAGACATTACGACTTAAGCATTGCTCCAAAAATCTTTAGATGAACTAAGGAGAGTGATCCTAAATGAAAAACGTATCAGAAGAACCAGGACAAGAATCTACAGAAACGGAAGTATGGGAACTGAGATTATATGTTTCAGGACAGACACCCAGAGCACTTGCAGCCTTTGCCAATCTCAAGGAGATATGTGAAGAGCACCTTGCTGGCAGATATCGAATAGAAGTGATCGATCTTAGCAAAAATCCACAAATGACAAAAGAGGATCAGATCCTGGCCATACCGACCGTGATAAAAAGACTTCCGCTGCCTATAAGAAAGGTAATAGGGGATCTCTCAAGTACTGAGCGCGTTATTGTGGGGCTGGGTCTGCGCCCGCTCAAGAAATAATTTCTGATCAGATAACATTTCTACTCACAAGTGCTGGGGCAAGCCCCGGACACCGGGAGGCGCTGCCCTCGGCGGGATCGAAATTTTGAATTATCCTATCCATGAATGCTTTATACATCAACAGCAGCCAGAGAATTAATTTGAACCCTCTCCCTTCTTTCGGCGGGAGATTCCTTCGCTCATACAACCTCTC
>DYGR01000004.1:53217-95903 GCA_020724545.1 Candidatus Methanoperedens nitratireducens | reverse complement strand
TGCCCTCAGTAATTCACTGCCGGCAGTACCGGCTCCATAGCAGAATGGTTCTATCTATGTGTATGCTCTCTCTGCCAGTAGATCCTGGCAAAAACAGGGGTCTGTATACCAGTTCTGAATACACAAAATTTATTAGCCACTGAGACAGAATAATATTTGGGGAGGTGATTGAAGTGAGCGTGGAGGAAAACCTGCAACTGATGAAAACGTTGGATGATGCATGGAATACCCAGGACTGGGATACGTTCAGCAAACGTCATGCCGAGAATGTCGCCGTGTACTGGCCAGGTCAGCCGGAGCCCACGAGAGGACGAGCCGCGCATCAAAAGGAAGCTGTAGAATTTTTCAAGACATTTCCTGATAACCACGTCGAGAACAATCCGTATAAGATTTATTTCGGTCAGGGCGATTACACTTGCTCAGTGGCCGAATTTACAGGCACCATGAAGGGGCCAATGAAGGGTCCTGATGGCAAAACGATTCAGCCCACGAACAAAAAATTTCGACTTGAGTTTTGCACAGTCGCCCACTGGAAGAACGGGGAGATTGTCGAGGAGAGGCTCTTCTACGACCTGGTGGGAATGATGAGGCAGCTTGGCCTGATGTGAGGAAAGTCGTAAGAAGTTGTTGAAATTCAAGATACTCTAACGGATGCACGAAGACCTATCGTTTTCAGTCACGGACTCCGTTTTGAAAAGCGAGAGCATCCCGGCGCGGGTGCATGAGGGTTCTATAGCCCATTCGTTATTTCGGCATTTATCGATAGAATGGGGGCACGCAATTTAAGCATTAAGGGAAATCTTTTGGGTGATAAGTTCCTATCCCAACCTGTCCTTTTATTCGTAATAGAAAATCGTTATTATCCAAAGATAGTTGAGGCGATAAAAACATTGGCATCAATGCAAATTGGTTTCATTCATGATGCTCACTGCACAGGCAAAATTTAATACTATTAAAGTAGGTTGTGTTATAATCTATGAAATTGCTTGCACTATCAGATCTTCACGGCGATTACTCCCATGTTCAGGCACTTAGTAAAAAGGCAGGGGATTTTGATGCTGTATTGATCGCAGGAGACATAACGGATTTTGGCCCGGATGAGCGCGCGCTTGAATTACTTAAGATGTTCAAAGAACCTGTACTTGCAGTACCGGGGAACTGTGATAACCCATCGATACTTAAACTGCTGGATGAAAATGCCATAAATCTTCATAATTCACGTTATATTATGTCGGGATTGACTTTTGTGGGTCTTGGGGGATCAAACCCAACACCTTTTAATACGCCGTTTGAGCTCTCGGAGAAGAGAATTAGCGAATATATCGGCACATTATTAGCCAGCTTAAGTGGCAGGGTTATATTATTATCACACGCCCCACCGCGAAATACAACCGATAAGGTGCCTGGGGGAAACGTGGGTAGTGAGACATTAGCCAGGTTCCTGAGAAGATTTGATCTCATCGTCTGCGGGCACATCCATGAGGCACGGGGTTCTGTTCGTGTTAACGGCACGCTTGTGGTGAACCCGGGTGTGGCATCAAAAGGACAGGCTGCCCTGATCACGATAAACGGCGAGATAAAAGTAGAGTTCATTGATACATAATGGTTAAAATCGCAATATCAGGTAAAGGAGGCGTCGGGAAGACAACAATATCGGGCACACTGGCGCGAATCCTTGCAAGAGAGGGCTATGATGTGCTTGCTATTGATGCTGACCCGAGTATGAACCTCGCCTCAGCACTGGGCGTAAAAAAGCTCCCTGAACCCTTAACCGGACTTAAGGAACTCATTGATGAGAGAGCCGGTGCAGACGGTATCTTCAAGTTAAACCCGAAGGTAGATGATATTGTTGAGAGGTTCGGGATCACAGGGCCTGACAATGTAAAACTGCTTGTTTTAGGCACGATTGAGAGAGGGGGAAGCGGCTGCATGTGTCCTGCAAGCTCATTTTTAAAAGCACTTCTTCGACATGTGATTTTAAAGACCAGCAGTGTGGTGATCCTGGATATGGAGGCAGGAGTGGAGCATCTCGGGCGGGGCACCACAAAAGGGATAGATATTATGCTCATTGTGGTGGAGCCGGGTGCAAGGTCGATAGAGACAGCAGGGAGGATTGCAGAACTTGCACACCATATCGATATCAGAAGATTCGGTGCTATAATCAATAAAGCAGTGGGAGACGTAAAAGAGATAGAAGATAAGCTCAATGGATATGGTATTGCGGTAACAGGCGTGATACCATACGATACCGCCCTTATCCAGGCAGATATGGATAACATTGCTCCCATTGATAAGGGCGGGGCAGCGATTGAGGCTATGAGAGATGTATGGGAGAAATTACTCAAAAGGAGTGAATAACATAAAAAGAACAGATAGAATGCCCTGCAGGTGTGGATGCATTGATGATCTTCTTGGCGGAGGATTTGAGAGCGGGATAGTTACCCAGGTATACGGTGAATCAGGTACAGGAAAGACGAATATCTGCATGCAGCTTTCAGTTGAATGTGTCAGGAGCGGGAAGAAGGTCATTCTCATAGATACTGAAGGGTTCTCAGGAGAGCGGTTCAAACAGATAGCTGGCGAGGATGCAAAAAAAATAGCAGGTGATATAATCATATATGAACCAGAAAGTCTTGAGCAGCAGTACTCTGCCATCGTTGATCTTGAAAAGATAATGAGTGAGAGGATCGGATTGATAGTCCTGGACTCAGCAGCTCTTTTTTACAGGCTGGGGCTTGCCCAGGATGACAGGAATGAAGAGAACATGGCACTTCGGCGCGAACTTGTGAACCAGATAGGAATACTTCACGGGATAGCCAGGAGATACGGAGTGGTTGTGGTAATCACAAACCAGGTCTACAAGGATGTTTCCACAGGTGATATATGTCCTATCGGAGGGACTGCATTAGAGCATCTCTCAAAGACCATTATACTACTTGAAAGGACAGGAATATCTAAACGCAGGGCAACGCTGAGGAAGCACAGGTCAAAAAGTGAGGGTACCTACTGTGATTTTATGCTGACAGATAGGGGTATGCAATAGTATTACTTTTTGCCGCTCATAATCTCAACGAATCTTGGCAAAACACCTCTGCTCCTGTTCCTTGCTGACTCTGTTAATACCCCTGGTTCTGTAGATACAGACACAGCGGCTTGTTTTCCCTGTTTTTTCGGACTGGTCTCTCTTAAAAGGTACCAGGATAAGACCTCAGCATATGCGATAACCCCGATAAACGCAGACCAGATTAAAAGCAGGATATGAATATTGTATACAGGCACCACAAATGAGAACTGCATCCTTGAGAGGAATTCCATTGCCTGATCAGGCATGAGATAAACAAAAGCTAAAGGAAGAAGTATCATTGCAAGTGCAGACAGTACTGGTGAGATGTATATGAGCATTACCAGAAGAACCAGTACATAAATAAAAAAAACTAGAAATGAGAGAACTTCCATATTATCAGCTCCTCTTTAATCTGATTGCTAGACAGGCAATCACTGCCACACCTGTGATAATTCCTGCGATCACAAGGAACGATGAGACCATAAATGATAGCATTACATCCGGCTTTAAATTTAAAGGTGATGAATCACCCTCATAAATATCATTCTCAAGGCCTGTCATTTCAACAATGTTCGATTTCGTCTCTTTGATGACGCCATAGATATCGCGGTAAGCTGCACTTGCTGCAGGCAGAACATCAGCATCACCAGATATAGAATACATGATAACTGCGCTTTCACCGCCATCAAGCAGACCAGACCATGTTGTGTTTCCACTCATAACTGGATATCCATCAGGTATTTTATCAGACACATCAACCATCGCAGGCCTGTCTCCTGAGTTGGTTATAACCAGGTCCACATAGGTGAGGTTGTTTCTTTTTGAAGCGGATTTGGTCATGGTGATCAAAGGGCCGTGGACTGTCATTACTGCCTCTTCCGATGCTGAGGACTGATCTTTCCATTTTGCTACGGCAGGTGGGAGGACATATTGCCCGAGTCTCTGCGGTGATATATAGTAGGAGATATTTGTTGAATCTTTGGGCTTAAGCTTTATACTCCAGTTGAGCATTTTCCAGTTGAGCTTTTCTGCTTCTGATGCAAGCTCTTCGGGTATCGTATCATAGATACTGATAGATTCCTCTGTCTGTCCTGCATTGTAAACATACAACTCCACGGTCACGTTTTTCTGATCTACATCCGCAGGGACTCGTTTTGTTATTGATATTACATGGGTTGTATGGATAGTTCTGCTTATTTTAGTGGTGTATTCATTGTTATAGTAATCAAATGCTTTTATTGTTGCATTGATAATTATTGTAGAACCTGCAGGAAGCTGTGTAATCCTGGACTGGAAAGATCTTATGCCTGTGACATCGGTTGATGAGAACACATCAGGCTTGATCTCTGCATCCGTGCTGCTCTCCAGATCTATACCTGCTATATTCCAGGCAATGTCGTTTGAGATATTCACAGTTACCAGGATTGCCTCATCAGGGGTATATCTATCTTTGTCTGTAGAAATATCGGCTTTGATCACTGGCATGGTATTTGTTAAGAATTCAAGATATACAAAACCATTTGGGTCTATATTCTTAACAACTATCCTGAGATTATCATGGTCACTAAAGCTGTTCTTTGAAAAAACCCTTGTTTCTTCCATGCTTTTGTTTGATATCGTCAGGTTCACCGATGCCGGGCCGAATATCTCTGCATGGACGGTATAGTTCTCTATTGTATATATTTCTCCCCATTTCAATAACTTACTGCTAAGCGGCCTCCAGGTAGCTTTTGTATCAGATATACTGATCGCAATCCAGGAGTACTCTCCTTTTATTCCAAGCAATGTTACCCTTATGTTATCATATTCCCTGATATCGGTTATATTAAAATTCCTTTGCTCAATTTTATTTTGATTCTTATAGACCGTGATTGAGGCCTTTTTATCGCCTGTGGGTTTTGCTTTTATAATATAATCCTCAAATATTAGCGTATCGTTTGATCCAATGAACCCGGAGGATCTGGCTGCCCAGATATTATCGAGTGTGCTGGCAGATGCAACAGGAAGAGAACAGATCAGTAGGAAATATATTACGGTTTTTATGTTCATTATACTTTAAATTGGATTCTATTAATTTAAACTTTTGGCTGATGAGATATTCTCTCCTTCACACCCTTATTTATATGAGTGTGAATGCAAGCAAACATAATCGACCCAAAGAGGTAATCATATTGCCTTCAGACCACACTGGCTTAAGAGAGATGAAAAAGAGCGGAGATGCTGAGGGTCTGCTCCGTGTTCTTGATACAGGTGACGTGAGGGAGATAAGGGAAGCTGTGCGCATTCTTGGGGAATTAAGATACAGTAAAGCCACAGGGCCGCTGATCGGATTACTTGAGATAGATGATATCCAGATCCGTTCGAACTCAGCATGGGCGCTGGGGGAGATAGGGAACGCCAGAGCAGTTTTGCCTCTGATAGGACTTTTAAATGACCCGAGTGAGAACGTGCAGGTATATGCTGCATGGGCACTTGGAAGGATAGGGGATAAACGCGCAATTACAGCTTTAAATGCTGCTTCAAAGAACGGATCACAAGATTTAAGAAAACATGCCAGGGAAGCGATAGCCAGGATAGAATCGAATAAACGCGGTATGCGGAATAGAGCTGATAATTACACCTCTGAAGAGTATGGCGCAACAGATGAAGCTCTTTCCTCTGACATCGATATCCCTCTGGTAGCTCTGGATGTGCCTCTGAACATATTGAAATGCGATTACGTATCCAGGGCAGAGGGAGAACCAAACAGAGGCAGGGCGAGATTATCAAAAGATGTGGCCATAAAAGATACAATCAACACTGGCCAGGATAACACACGCAGAATTATCCTGGGCCTGAGAGATGATTTTTGCGGAATGGTCTCAATCGATGTCTTATTCAGGTACAGAGATAACAGAGTAGATGGGCATACAAGCTCGGTGTGGCTGCAGGTGGCAAATGCAGAAGAGAACCATGCGACATCCGGCAGTGACACAGCCAGAGGCCGGGACTTTGACCTGGAACTGGCTCCTGATGAACAGACAGATGAAATGGAGAGAAGAGCACATCAACAGGATGTTAGAGAGGCCAAAATAAAATATTCAAGGAAACAGATCCCAAGACCTGTTGAGCAATCCTCTGACAGAGCAGAAACTAAGGTTAAGAAGATCGAAACAGGGACGCTCAAGCAGGCTCCAGATATAGACTTAAATACACAGGTTGTCGATGCTCAAAAAGATATTGTGGATGTAGATTCGGCTGTCAGGCTTTTATCTGATATTGGAATAGCAGGAATGACAAATGCGGCATCTGCAGTGACACAATTGTCAGGACAGGAATCAGAATCGCTTCAATCTCAACTTCGGACACTTCCGATTGACCAGATGCACGATGAGATAGTTAGTCTTGGGGACTATATTGTATCTATTGAGGTAAAACTTCACGGCAAGGGACAGGCTGGAGAAGTGAATGGAATGTTGCATCTTTACTTCTCAAAAGATGTCGCCCTTGCGATTGCAAACGAACTACTCTGCAATCAGGCTGATGCAGCGATCAAGGAATTCACAGAGGATATAATCTCAACATTGAAAGAGACTGCCAATATTTTCGGAGGCCAGTATATAAGCGCTGTCTCTGAATACATCGAAGTTCCAATATTCCTTGAGGCTCCCATATTCAAGACCGGTACATCTGTACAGATTGCTGAATCAGTGATGAAAGATATAACAGGGAAAGTCGAGTTTGCGCTTGCAACTGATCTTGCCTTCGGGAACAATAAAACAGGCCGATTGATTATGCTTCTTGACCCGAGATCCTTTGAGATTATAGTAGCTAAACTATTTTAACTACGGAATAATCAGGAAGTGTATACTTCATTGCCCCGTATTACCTTTTCTGCATCCCTCTCAAGCCTTGAGAGCATATTTTTATCTAATTTCTTTCCTGTAAGCTGCTCAATAAACATCAGTGATTTGGCATGGTCCTCAGGTAGCAGTTTCCATGTAGGTCGCTCCACATAATAATCTATCCCGTTGGCGTAGGTCATCATTTTTGAGTAAACTTCTTCACTTATCCATCCTATCTCAATATAATACTCAAGGATTTCAACAAGGTTATTTCTTCCAACTTTTTCCAGTAAGAATTCTATCCAGTTAAGGACGATAATAGAGGTCTCAGCTCTGTTGTCCAGATAGGGCAACTTGACGCCATTACTGCTCTGGGCATACTGCGATGCTGGATCTGCAGCCTGTATTGATCTATCCTGTTTTGCATGTGAAGAGTCTTTTTGTATCTTTTGTTCCAGCACGGGCCTGAGATGCTCTAAAACCTGTTCTATGAGAGCATCCTGATTTAATACATTTGACTCAACCATCTGTGTCAATTCCTCCAATCTACTCTCAAGAAATTTGAGTTTAGTATCAAACTCTTCTTTTAGATCAAAGGGAATCTCCGGGGCCTTTTGGCTTAAGAATTCGATTTTTTTCTCTATCTGCTCAATTTTCTCTGATGATATATTATCCTTTTCACCAACAAATGGGTTTACGGTACTGGAGACAACTTCATATAACGATAATAACTCAAGGAGGCTTTCATCTATCTTATCCAGTCTATCCTTAAATTCATTAATATGTTGCTTGGAAGCAGTGACCGTACTTTCCATTCTATTTAGTTTGATCTCAAATTCCTTCACAGCCTCTGTATTGGCATCGATCTGACCAGATTTTGAATTGATTATCTCTTCAATTTTTTGGGTCATTTCCTCCTGGTTCTTCTTAAGCTGTTCAGAGAGATCAATGTCTATTGTTGAGGTAGCTTCTGGTATTCTGGTCTCAGAGGTCTTTTTTATCTTTTCTATTTTTTTAATAAGGGACTCTTCAGGCATCATTAATTTTTTAAATTTAGCTGAAAAGTCCTCTAACATGTATTTTCACTTCACATTATTTTCTATGAGTCTGTTATTTAAAGTAATTATTATTTTAAATATCTTTTGTGCTTTTACTCACTAAATCATGAGTTTGATTATATAAATATATGCAGCTTATATATCAAATAACAATTCACACTTTTATCACAATTCTATTTAGTAGATTCAAGCTTCTACAAAGAAAATAGTTCACACAATTTTCACAAATCCATATATATGGTGGTGGCTTCCAATTTAATTCGAAAAACGAGGCAGGGTATGATTAATATAAAAGATATATCTTTGAGTAAGAAGCTGATAGGCGGATTCAGTCTGGTAATTATTCTACTTGCTGTGGTTGTGTTCGTCGGATATTCAGGCATAAACACCGTTGGTACACACCTTGATACGATACTGAACGAGGAAGTCGAGCGTGCTAATGATGCTATGGAAATGGAGATTTTATTCGGCACTCTGATCGATAACATAAATTCCTATGTTGACGGTAACAGGGAAGCTATAAAGGAATTCGAAAAAACCAATACAATGCTCAATAGTATGGTAAATGAGTTATGGGAGGATGTAAGAGATGATGAAACCTATAAAACATTTGGTGAGACTCTTTTATTCAAATATAATGCACTTAATGAACTTGTTACTGCACCCATTACCTCTGCCAGGCCAGGAATTTTTGCGCTCACCCAGGAATATGGGGATTACAATAGTGGGCAATATAAAAAATTGCTTGATGCTGCATGGAAGCTTGAGGGAAGCCTGGGATACGGCACCTATGTCCAGAACCAAAAAAATGTAAGTACAGATATTAAATACTGGGAGCAGAAGATACGCAGGCAAGAGAAAGACTTGGTCATATATGTACAGCCAAGATACAACCGGGACATCACAAGCTACTGGAAGTCCTGGAACGATGCCATGGATGGGTTGATGGCTGCGGTTGAAGAATCCAGGGATTATACACCCTCAGAAATGGAAGCTGTGAGGACAAGTCTTGCCGCATATAAGCTTGAATTTGAGAAATTGATGAAGATCCAGGCGGATATAAACTCAAAACAGGCGGAAATAGCCTCTGTATCTAAAGAACTAAAAAACATGCTTACAACATATGATAATGATAGGGATAAAGCAATGCAAGCTGCTGCTAAGGAAGCTGCATCCGCAAAAGATACCTCAGTAGCTCTGATGTTAATCGTGGGGATTATTGCGGCTGTTGGCGGATTGGGAATCAGTGCATACAGTTCCCGCTCCATCACCAGACCCGTAAGCAGTATGCTGCACGCCACCAATAAGATAGCAGAGGGCGATCTGACAATCCAGGTTAAAAGCGATTCTAAGGACGAGATAGGACAATTATCCCAGGCTATCCAGGTCATGGCCGGGAATTTGAAAGGCATACTAGGTAAGGTGCAGAATTCTGCGCTAAGAGTTAACTCAACAGCCCAGGAACTCTCGGCATCAAGCGAGGAAATGAAAGCCTCGACAGAGCAGATATCCGGCACTACGCAGGATATAGCCAAAGGGGTAAACCAGCAGTCCTCTAAGATGACTGAGATCAGCCGTGCTATGAAAGAGATGTCAGAGAGCGTGCAGCAGGTTGCAGCCAATTCCCAGAAAGCTGCCGAGGGTGCTGATGAAGCAAATAAGACAGCCCAGGATGTTGGTAAGATGTCAGGTGAGGTTGCACAGAAGATGATCCAGATCCAGGCGACTGTTGATAACTCAGCCACAGTGATAAAGAATCTTGATAGCAAATCCCAGAAGATAGGCGAAATCATCGGCGTGATAACCAATATAGCAGACCAGACAAACCTCCTTGCCCTTAATGCGGCCATAGAGGCAGCCCGTGCAGGCGAACACGGCAGAGGCTTTGCAGTGGTTGCAGATGAGGTCCGTAAGCTTGCTGAGGAATCAAGAAATGCATCGAACCAGATTACTTCATTGATAAAAGAGGTCCAGCAGGGAACAAGGAAAGCTGTTGAAAGTATGGAACAGGGCACTAAAACAGTCGATGAAGGCGCTAGGACCATAGCAGATGCAGTCCTGGCTATTAATCGCATTGTTAAGGCTGCCGGTGATGTTGCTACCATGGTTCAGGAGATCGCTGCTGCAGCACAGGAGCAGTCCGCGTCTGTTGAAGAAGTCACTGCTTCGATAGAGGATGTATCTGCCATCAGTGAAGAATCGGCAGCAGGCACACAGGAGGCCTCGGCAGCAGCAGAACAGCAGGCTGCATCCATGGAACAGCTCGTTAGGGCAGCACAGGAGATGGCACAACTGGCAGGTGAATTGCAGGCAGAAGTTGCGAAGTTCAATATTGGAGCGGCAGCATCAGAAGTAAAACAACCGATAAGGAATGAACAGAAACCCGCAATCAAACAATAGGAGGAAACATGGCAGAGCTGACCCATGATACAGCAGTAAAAACAACATCGAACGGCGAGCTTCAGCTCGTCGTCTTCAATATAGGCAGTGAAGAGTTCGGCGTGGAGATAATGAACGTGCAGGAGATCATCCGCATGACCAATATAACAAGGATTCCGAGAACACCGGATTACATAAGGGGAATAATCAACCTGAGAGGCAGGATTATCGTGGTGATCAACCTGAATGTGATAATGGGCATGGAAAGCAGGGAACAGGATGAGAACACACGCATCGTAGTGGTGAACCTCGACGATACTGTGATGGGATTCGTGGTTGACGCTGTGAGCGAGGTCATCCGCCTTCCAGAGAAGAATGTTGAGCCTGCTCCTGCTATAATCGCAGGCAAGATAGGTACGGAATACGTCCTCGGTGTTGGCAAGCTGGATAACAGGCTGCTGATACTTTTAAACCTGGGTAAGATACTCAGCACAGATGAACTGCACAGCATCAGAAGTATATCAACAGAAGCTACAGAGATAGCAGCTATATAAACCTGTTCTTATTTTCTGCTAAGTTCACATTTTTTTCACAAATCTGTATAAATGGATGAAATTATGTTTTATTATTTAAAAAACTCTTAGAGGTCAAATATGGATTTCATGGATATTATAGATAGGGCCAATAAACTGACCATTAATAAGTTCAAGATCGGGATGAAGATAGCATACAGCTTTATTGTCATCGATATATTGCTATTAATCGTTGGTTTCATTGGACTGTATGGTGAGAGCATAAGCACGATCATCGACCCAAAACAGATGCTCATTCTTTTCATAGTTTTTGCTATAGTTTCTTCCATCCTGATGTGCATAGGCCTGACCCGTTCTATTTTAAAACCACTCAATGAGTTTCAAGCAGCAGCTAATCGAATATCTAATAGGGATCTGACTACAGACGTAGTTATTTCATCCGATGATGAGCTTGGATTGCTTGCAGGATATTTCAGAAAAATGACATCGAACTTGAGAGGTATCATTGGGCAGGTACAGCACTCTGCTCTAAGAGTTAACTCAACAGCCCAGGAACTCTCTGCATCAAGTGAGGAGATGAAAGCTTCGATAGAGCAGATATCCAGTACAGCACAGGATATAGCCAATGGGGTAAACCAGCAATCCTCAAAGATGACTGAGATAAGCCGTGCTATGAAGGAGATGTCAGAGAGCGTGCAGCAGGTTGCAGCCAATTCCCAGAAAGCTGCCGAGGGTGCTGATGAAGCAAATAAGACAGCCCAGGATGTTGGTAAGATGTCAGGTGAGGTTGCACAGAAGATGATCCAGATCCAGGCGACTGTTGATAACTCAGCCACAGTGATAAAGAATCTTGATAGCAAATCCCAGAAGATAGGCGAAATCATCGGCGTGATAACCAATATAGCAGACCAGACAAACCTCCTTGCCCTTAATGCGGCCATAGAGGCAGCCCGTGCAGGCGAACACGGCAGAGGCTTTGCAGTGGTTGCAGATGAGGTCCGTAAGCTTGCTGAGGAATCAAGAAATGCATCGAACCAGATTACTTCATTGATAAAAGAGGTCCAGCAGGGAACAAGGAAAGCTGTTGAAAGTATGGAACAGGGCACTAAAACAGTCGATGAAGGCGCTAGGACCATAGCAGATGCAGTCCTGGCTATTAATCGCATTGTTAAGGCTGCCGGTGATGTTGCTACCATGGTTCAGGAGATCGCTGCTGCAGCACAGGAGCAGTCTGCATCTGTGGAGGAGGTCACAGCCTCGATTGAGGACGTATCTGCCATAAGTGAAGAATCAGCCGCAGGTACACAGGAGGCATCGGCAGCAACAGAACAACAGGCAGCATCCATGGAGCAACTTGTGAGGGCAGCACAGGAAATGGCACAACAGGCAGGTGAATTGCAGGCAGAGGTTGCAAAATTCAATCTGGAATAAAATATATACTTTTCCACTCATAAAACAGAGAAAGCCGAGGAAGTACTTGATATTCTGGGAAAAAATTTTTCCATGTTAACAGGATTCAGGATAATCATTCTTCCTGTAGAAGCTTCCATACCCAGACCTGAACATACCTGACACGCCAGAGATTGCTTCAAGAACGAATGTGGGGCTGGATGATATTGCCATTGCCCTGGCATCGGGCAGCGCAGGAGTACTTGCATTTACAACCAGGGCTTCGTCCATTCTAATAGGTGTAATGGTGGCAGTAGCTTTGCTTCCTCCGCTGGTAGCATTTGGACTGCTGCTTGGAGCCGGGCATGAACTGCTGGCCTTTGGGGCTTTATTACTGCTCTTTGTAAACATCATTTGCATCAACCTGGCAGGAGTTGTGACCTTTTTATATCACACGTTTTTCACAAATCTGTTTATATTCTTAAAGTTCAAGTTCTATTCCATTATGCCCATAAGAATTAAACTAATAGCATTATCGGGTTTATTAATGCCGCCCATCGCAAGATCTGCTCAAGATTTAAGCGGGGTAGATACAAGCGGTACAGTAGTACAATTAATATCCTTCCTGCTTGCTATGTGCGGCTCTACGTATTTGGCAGCGGCCCTGTGGCGGAAGGGAGAGGGAGGTTCTGAGAGCTGGAGATATATATCTGTTTCCATGATAATGCTGGCGCTATGGAATGTTATTATGGCTTTTGGGATCATGCTGACCACGCTCCAGAGCAAAGGTAATCTAAATTCCATGAAGATTATTGATAACACGAATGCTATCGTAAAGGTACTTGACCCGGTAATAGCAGTCATTGCATTCTTAATACTGCTCTTTGGCCTGGAAAAGATTATAAAAGCGATGAGGGATAAGCCGTGGACTGTGTTCAGTGAGGAGAGACCTGATGAGTGACCTGTTCTCCATAATACTGAATACCGCAGCGTCCATAGTAGTAATAATCTGCAGTGTTTTATCCTTCAATTTACTTGTGGGAATATCAAGGGAGTTAAAAGGTTTAAAGACAATGGATATGATGTGGCAGTATTTCATCTGCATGACCAGCCTGTTCATAATGCTGGGTATGATAAGGGCAGTCGGCACTATAGGGAATGTTATTTTTGAAGGCTTGCAGCCAATCTTTGAAGCCCTGTTATCCATAACCCTCATAATATATTCTGTGTTCGCAATACTTTTATCCATTTCGATAGAGGAGATAACGGAATAGTATGGGCAAGATATTATCAGAAGAGGAACGGCGACACATGCTTGAGAAGCTGGAGAGCAAGATAGTTGCAACCCGTTTCATGACCCTGAAATATATATCATCATCGATTAACACGGACAAGGTGGATTTTGCAAAAATGGATATAGAGATACCAGAATTCACCAAAAGCCTTGTAAGGATAATAGAGTTCCTGGTAGAGAAAGACCCTGAGGAGATGGTTAAGCGTGAAGCGGGTGTATGCCTTGAGAACCTTAAGAAGAAGCTCAATCCCACACTAATGCACGATGTACCTGTATGCACCTCATGCGGTGAGCGGCTGGTGGTATCGTACAGGTTCTGTACTAAATGCGGTGTTGACTTGAAAGGACAGAAATGGGTTGCAACCTACAAGCTGTGTGAAAAATGCCAGAGTTATATTGATCCAAAATGGAATAATTGTTCAAACTGTGGTAATCTGCTGATTAAAAAGGTGGATGTTCCTAAGACCTGTTCATTCTGTAAAAAAAAGATAGAGCCTGGATGGATGTTATGTCCTTACTGCGGCTCCAAGCTCAAGCTTGTAGCAGGCTTATAGCTTACCCTGCATATCTGTGCCGGTCAGATCTAAGTATTATAATATATATACAGAAAATCAGTCCGCCGCCTGCAAAAAGAAATAATAAAGTCAATGAAGAATATTTATAGAAGAATATTGAGAGACTGGTACCTAATACTACAGCTATGGGGAGCAAAAAGCTCAGGATAGTTATACTTCTGGATACCATCCAGTAATATAGTTTGTTCCTATATAATAAAACCTTGCTTCATCCTTCACACACTTCTCACAACTTTGTTTATATTCTGGTAAACCATACGATATTTTAGCTCTAAGAAAAATGGTCTATTAGAGAGGACGAGTATATGTCTGTTAGAAAAAATATATCGCTGGAAACAGAGCATCTGAAGAAATTGGAGCCGCTTGTCTTAAAGCATGATGGTAATTTTAGCGCTGCTATACGCGAGATAATAGACCTTGTAGACGCTATAATAAAAGACCCCGATGCAGCAACCAGATTTATAGATGGATTAAAATCAGATAATAACCTCACTGAAGCCGTTTTATACTGGTTCATCAGGCAGACCCATGGCAGGCTTATAGATCAGGAAATTCTCAACAGTATTCTGGATCCTGTAAAGATAGTACTGCTTCCTGATCTTGAAAAATATCTAAATGAAATGATAGGTGGGACGAGCTGGCAGACAAAGATAAGAATATACGATTATGATAATGAAGTGAATCCGTCGTATGTAAAGGTAACCCTTGCAGGTAATAATATCTATAAAACGGAGTTTCTTGGCGGGATGACTTCTTCTTTCCTGGTTGCTCAGAAAAAGCTAGAAATTGTTTCATTAAAAAGGATATCCAATACAATTACGATCAATTTCAAAAAACAGGGGAATACTAATCTAGCAAGACAATCGCTTGTTGACTATTTTGGAGAGATGGAGGATATTGCCTCCGAGATTTCAAAAAAACAGGAATTTTGGAAGTGTATTGTTAATTTATATAAGCAAACAAATTATAATATGGTAACTATTCCCAAAAATTACTATAATGAATTGCTAATGGGAAAAGAAGCTCCAGGTTACCTAACAGCCTCAATAGAGGCCATACATAAGGTTCCTATCAGAGATATCCCATCGGGAATCCTTATCTCGACTATGAAGTCCGTGTATGAGTATATGGGTATTGTGGAAAGAATCGATATAGATGAGAATACCCTGAAGATATATCATGGTTATACAGATGCACGCGCTATAGATGCCATTGGAAAGATACTATTGAATGTACTCAATTCTAATGGTACTAAATATAAATCCCAGTGCTCTGAAAATTTGATAGTAATAAGTCCTGTATAAGAGAAGATATAAATATATGTATATCATCATTATTAAATGTTATAATAGGAGGAATAATTTTGGAGATTAAAATATCTAAAGATTCCAGTGCAGAGGAACTCATACCAATTGCCATGTCGTTTCATGAACTGCTTGGTTTACCCGTAACCATGAGAAGCCTTAATAAAAAAGGGATTAGAATCGAAAAGGGTAAGTTGCTCGATAACAATTACACCGGCCCTGTGCTTGAGCAAGTGCTGCAGGAAAATTGTACAATAAGGACTATACCAAAAAGCGGTGCCTATTCAGGCATTCCTGTTGTAGTATCGCCGATACGGGATGAGAGAGGTTATGCGATTGCTGCCATAGGCGTGGTCGATGTTGTAGGAACAATCAACCTTGGCTTAGTGTTTGGGGATTACCCGGATATTATCAACCAGGTTCAGACATGTCTTAAGGGAAGAATTATTGCTCCTTGACAGCACAGTATCAAACTCTCGGTCCAGATGAGTAATGGCTGCCTTTGTGTCATGCTATATTGCATATCAGAAAGTTATTAAACATGTCAAGACACAAAAAAGAGCTTTTAATCACTAACGGCTCTGAGATTGCAATTATAGGTGGAGGACCTGCTGGAAGTCTGTTTGCTATATTTGCCATTGAATATGCTCGTAAGTATGGAATTGACGTTAATGTAACCATCTACACCAGCAAATTGTTCTCAGAAGCTGGCCCAAAGGGGTGTAAGGGCTGCGTTGGTGTCATCAACGAACGGCTCAATAGAAAGCTGAAACAACATGGTATAGTACTGCCTAAAGAACTGATCATGCAGATCATTGATGGCTATTATTTTATTTCAAAAGGTGGCAATTTATACGTGGAAAAGAAAACCAGGTTAGATGATATTGTAACGGTATTTCGTGGAAATGGGCCCTTTTGCTCACCTCTAAATGGAGGTTTTGACGGCTTTTTACTGGAGCATGCGAAAAATTCCGGGGCAAAAGTAGTACAGAACTCAGTGAGAGATGTAATTTTTCCGAAGAATAAAGAGGATAAAATTACAGTAAAATATGATCAGGGTTGTCATAAATTAGATCTGCTGGTAGGGGCGTTTGGAGTAAGAAGCCCGATAATTAAGAAATTCAAGAAGATTGGTTACCAGCCTCCTGAAACCGCAATGGCATGCCTCATGGAAATCGATTGCGGAGAAAAGCATATAGAGGAATTTATTCAAAACACGATCCACATATACTCTTTCGGAACCCCAGGTATTGATTATGGAATAATGATTCCCAAGAAGCGGTTTTTAACAATTGGTATAGTTGGTAAGAATGTTAAACCAGGGAACCTTCGCGATTTTTTATCCAGTCCACTAATTACAAAGATACTGCCTGAAAACCCAAAAATCTGCTGTCAGTGCTGTACACAGATTCCTGTTACTAATGCAAAAAATCCCTTTGCAGATCGCCTGCTCATAATCGGAGATGCAGGGTACTCAAGGTATTACAAGAATGGATTGGAGTCTGCTTTTAACTCTGTGCAGATTGCTGTTAAAGCAGTATTTGAATCTGGAATTTCTAAAGAAGCTTTTGAGAGACATTACTATCCTTTATGCAAAAAAATGTTCATTACCGAAAATATTTACGGCAGGATGCTATTCAGGCTAAACAACATAATTTCCTCTCATGAAGTATTATCAATAGCGCATATGGACTTAGCAAAAAAATATGAGCGAAAAGGTCATCAGCATCTGGATGAGATCCAGTGGAACATGTTTACAGGCCACGAATCATATAAAAATATTTTCTGGAACTTCTTTGAGCCAAGGCTACAATTTGAACTGGCAATTGAAACGATTAAAGAAGTCCTGGAACGTCTGAGTAAAAAGTGCAGGTTGACATGATCATGAATTTTACTAATCCGAAAGCGGTATCTCTATCTCCGTAAACTCCTGTGCGATTCTTACATTCTCAAATATGCCCTTTGCCTCATGGAGCAGCGGCTCTGTACTTTCTGAGTACCTTGAGCTTATATGTGTCAGTACAAGTTGTTTTACCCTTGCTCTTTTTGCAAGGGCTGCCGCTTCTCCTGCTGTTGAGTGCTTTGTCTGCAGTGCCCAGTCTTTGAGCTCACCGGTCATCGTTCCATCATGAATGAGTAGATCTGCTTCAGTGCTTGATTTCTCAATAGATTCACACGGCCGGGTATCTCCGCTGTAAACGAGCTTCCGTCCTGGTCTGCTCTCTCCTATCACTTCTGAAGGCAGTATTGTCCTGCCGTTTATTACAACAGGTTCACCTCTCTGGAGCTTTGAGAACATAGGTCCGACAGGGACTCCGAGTTCGATAGCTCTCTCCCTGTTAAACCTGCCGACACGTCTTTTTTCTTCAAGAACGTAGCCAAGGCTGGGAACACCGTGATCTGTAGCTACTGCCTTGATGAAATAAGGCCCTTTATCAACAATATCCCCGTCCCTCAGCTCATGCGCCTCTACATGGAATCCAAGCCTATAGTAACCAAGCTCGATAAGGAGCCGAACAAGCTGTTTTGCCCATCTTGGGCCGTATATATCCAGTGGCTCGGTCCTGCCGTTAAATGACATCGTCTGTATAAGCCCTGGTATGCCAAGAAAATGATCTGCATGAAAGTGTGTGATGTAAATCGATGTAAGCTTCATGCCAGTCTTTGCGCGCATCATCTGCTGCTGCGTACCTTCGCCGCAGTCAAACAGCATCAGCTCTCCCTCCCTGTTGATCAATATTGCAGATGGGTTGCGGTTTGGTGTGGGGAGGGTACCACCTGTCCCGAGAAAAGTTACACGAAGCATTAAGTGCTTATTTGTATTCAAGATTTAAATAAGTCACTTTCTCAGTTCACCAGTACATTTTATTACTCCCAGTTATCTCTTTGCAGGGTAAATATTATATAGGGTAATGTTGTATTATGCTTTGGTGACGTTTAATGAGTCATGTTATCGGGCTGAAATGCAGGGAATGTGGTGCTGAATATCCTGCCGTTATTCAGAATACATGTTATGAGTGCTTTGGACCTCTTGAAGTCAATTACGATTGGAGTTATATCTCAGATAATATCAGCAAAGAAAAAATCGCATCTGGACCAAAATCAATATGGAGATATGCCGACCTTCTGCCGCTTGAGTCAGAGAGGCGGGTTGATCTTGGTGCTGGTTTTAATAAACTTCATCATGCAAAGCGCCTTGGTGCAGCACTGGGGCTGGATGAACTTTATATACTGGATGAATCCGTGAACCCGACCAATTCCTTTAAAGACAGGGTTACCTCAGTAGCCATCTCAAAAGCGATCGAATTCGATGTCAGGGCAGTGGGATGCGCAAGTACAGGCAACCTTGCAGCAGCCGTGGCCGCCCATGCCGCGAAGGCTGGATTGCCTGCATACATCTTCATACCTGGAACAATAGAGATGGGCAAGATCGTCCAGATGCTCATCTACGGCCCGAATGTGATAGCAGTGGAAGGAACATATGATGATGCCAACCGCCTTGCAAGCGAGGTAGCTGATTCACATCCTGACTGGGCTTTTGTGAATATCAATATCCGCCCCTACTATACAGAAGGCTCAAAAACGCTGGCGTACGAAACGGCTGAGCAACTGAGCTGGCAGGTTCCCGACCATATCGTCGCCCCTCTGGCAAGCGGTGCTCTTCTTTGTGCGATTTCGCGCGGGTATAAAGAGCTTGAACGGGTCGGGTTAGTTGACAGTTCGGATATACGATTATCAGGCTCTCAGCCCCTTAACTGCTCACCCATATCAAGCGCGGTCCAGAACAATTGCGAAGTAGTGCCGGTGAGGAACTTTGAGACCGTGGCGCACAGCCTTGCAATAGGCAACCCTGCTGACGGTTACTATGCAAAACGTGACATTCTTGATTCAGGCGGTTATGCGGCCTCACCTACAGATAATGAGATTATAGAGGCCATACATCTTCTCGCCCGTACAGAGGGCATATTCACTGAACCAGCAGGCGGTACGACAGTAGCAGGCTTAAAGAAGCTGGTTGAAAGCGGCCATATCCAGAGTGATGAACGGGTCGTGGTCTATGTTACAGGAAACGGCCTTAAAGCACAGGACACGCTTCTTAAGTCCCTGCAGCGTCCGCCCGTGATTAAACCCGCGCTGAGTGAGTTTGAGCATCTCCTTGCGCCCGAACATAATATTTATAAGCAGCAAGAGGCTGTACATCTTGCACGTATATAAGGTGATAAAAATGGTAAAAATAAGATTCTCATCTGCATTGAGCAATGTAACCCATACACGCGAAACGGTTCTTGAGCTTGGAGATACGACAGTAAAGGTCGTACTGGATAAACTGGTTGAACAGTATGGCGCTGATTTTGAGCGCCGTATACTTGATAAAGGCGAGATAAGGCGTTTTGTCAATCTGTATGTGAACGGCGAGGATATAAGGCACCTGAGCGGTCTTGATAGCCCGGTAAAAGGCACGGATGAGATATCAATACTCCCTGCTGTAAGCGGGGGGTAATCGCTGCTCCAGCATAATTACCAGTCTTCCGATAATTATTCCGATGATTACACCGCCCACTATATCCATAGGGAAATGCACCCCGACATACACTCTGCTCAAAGCTATCAGCGATGAGAAAGTGTAAAGATATTTGCTATATTCAGGATGGAATTTCGATACAATCGTAGAGGTAAGGAAACTTAGTTCAGTATGCCCCGATGGAAAGGATGGATCAGACTCAGGCGATGTCAGTAACCTTGTGGATTCTATTTGGTCATATGGTCTTGCCCTGTCGATGAAATATTTTACAGGATAAATAAAAGCTGCTCCTGCGGCAATCCCGATTACCATAAGTAATGCCAGTTTCCTTTCTTTCCTGATAAAAAAATAAATGATCAGAAGGACCCAGAAAACATACGTGAGTTCTCTTAAACTTGGAAAAATGACATCAAAGAATGGGTTTATGATATTATGATTAATATTCAGAAAAACCGATTTATCTATGGATTCAATATATATTAAAAAATTCATTGCTTTGGTCCCTCTAATAGCACAGTATCCTGTCAGATAGCTCAAGGATAATGTCTGCTGCTTTTTTAGGTCCTTTCATCTTTTTTGCCATTTCAGAATATCGCTCTGCTTTTTCCCTGAATCTCATATCGCTTAACAGGGTATGAATTTTTTCAAAAAGGTGTTCAGGCTCAAGGGATGCGTAATCAAGAGTCTCGCAGACCCCAAGTTCTCTCATACGTGCAGCATTGCTTTCCTGCTCGATCTGCCCTTTATCTGGAATAATAAGCGCGGGTTTCCCAAGCGTCAGTATCTCCATAGCAGTACTGTGCCCTGCCTGCGTTATTATAAGCTCAGCAGCCCGCATATACGGGGAGATATCCTCGGCAAATTCCAGTACTTTGACATTTCCTGGGATCTTATCACTCCTGAACCCTGTAAAGATCACAAAATTGAGATCCGCAAATCTATCCGCTATCTTCAATATCCCCTCAAAGATCGGAAGCCTGAAGGAATGACCGCCAAGAAGGGTCAGGATAAAGGGACGTTTTAGATCAGAAGGGGCATTCGGGCTCTCATTCTCATTATTCACAGATATGGCAGGCCCTATAAAGCGCTGCTTTTTCATGGTGTGATGGCTTCTACTTAAGGTGTTAAGACATACAGTATGAGGAGGAGGGAAATCAGGGATCAGGACCTCTTCTGCAAGCGCAGTCATAGTCTTGAGCGTAAATTCAACAGGCTTTCCTATAAGACGTAAAAAAAAAGTACACTCATTAAAAAAAGGCGCAATGCTTGTCTGATTTGTGATAATGACGCAGGGGATCCCTAATTTGAACGCTGCAAAAACAGCCGCACTCCTGCCATCTGCCACCACGCATGTGGCATTAAAGTCCTCCATAGCTTTTTTCTCATCCTGGATAATTCTTGAGATATGAAATGCCGTATTTTTACTCCTTGATATGGTTGCCCTCAGATCAAAAGATCCATTATTTCCTACCATCTCGAATTCCCGCTCAACTTCAATAACATTGAAACTCTTATTTAAACGGTCTAACACATATCCATAGCTTCCCATAAGGACCAGAGCTCCGGCCCTGGTGAGTTCATTCGCTATGGCCATAGCTCTGCTTGAATGCCCATAGCCCTCACCGCATACTGAAAAATAGACCATGTGAACCATACTTATCTAATTCTTAATCAAGCGTCTTGCAAATAATATAACTGCCAGTGCCACGGTAGCTTCAAACGCCGGCACTCTTATTTTTGTTCCCGGCTTCTTTTCAGTTGGAGTTACATCTGGAGTGGGTATCTGCGTCTCTGATATGAACGGCGTAAGTGCAGGCTTTACTGGCGTTATATTGGTTGCTACTGAATGGGAGTTAATTACTATCAGGGTCTTTGCAACCATTTTCGCATAAGAGTACTGGGAGATCTTGCTGTAGGCATCAGTCAGTGTTTCAGCATACTCATATGCGCTCACTGCAAGCGTTGGCTCAATGCCTGCAATCCTCGCATCGTTTATTGCCGTCTCTGCTGAGATGGCACTTTGCTCTATTTTTTTAGTGGCATCGGCCTGGCCGAGTAATCCTATTGTGGTACTGGATCTCACTGTAGCTTGAAGAGAATCAAATATCGCACCTGCATAGTATCCGCGCATCATCTCTTTCTTGGCGTGGTCTATGTCCTCATCTGCATCACGTATAATGCCTGGATGCGCCCCGCTCTCCAGAAGCAGCGTCTGTGTATAGGTATTGATTGATTGCGCCTGGCTTAAGTACCATCCCGCGCGATCCTTCAATATATCCTCAGGTACGATCCTTCCATCGGGCACAGAGAGCGTCAACCACCACTGCGCAGTGCGCGCTCTCTCATTTGCAAAAGCAAGTGATGAGATCTTTCCATCAGTATCACTGAGTTTTTTTGCTTCATCCAGCTTTCCTATTGCAGATGTAATTCTGGATTCGGCTGCTCCAACAGCCCCAATATCATTTATACCATATAATTTAAAATCATCCAGGTCGCTCTCTGAACGCTGTATCTGTTTTTCAACTCTATCGATCAATCCTGTAAGATATTGCTCTTTATCTGATGCTTTGCCGTATTCATCATTCCACTGAACATATCGCATGTAGTATATCGAATTAAAGTATATAGAGGTCGCCGCATAATATTTCTTATCACTGTACATCCCATCTGCCCGGTCCAGTATATCCCTGGCCTGCTTAAGGGATTGACTGTTTTGCACGAGAGAGGAAGTAACTTCGTACATATCTTTTGCTTCTCTCTGCAGGCTGGTAGCAAGAGGCTCAAGCAGGCTCAGGTAACCCGGGGTAAGGATAGTGCCCTTATATGGTGTATTTTTGATCTCATGGCCTGTAAAAGCTAAAACTGCATCCTGTATCGTACTCACTTCCTTAACAGTGACATTTAATTTCTTTCCAAGCTCAACTACATCAACTGTTTCTTCCTTTTGCTCGGATATTGTAATAGGGCCCCTTGTTCTACCAACAGACCTTTTTACAGTAACCGTGCCCTGTCCATCAGGTATCAGAAAAAGTGTAGTGTTTTTTTCTGCTGCAGCCTCAAGCTTAAAAGGAACCCCGCCAACCGGCCCTATTGATTCGTCAGGGTTTATCATGCCGGTCATGACCACATCTGGCTTCAGTGTCCAGTTGTTTATGGCAGCAATGGTAGCTACTGTTAATGCCCCGCCTGCTGACGGCCCGCCTATGATCGGTGAGCTTATATCAATAATATAATAGAAATTATACGCCCTCTGGTCGACTCCGAGAACATCAGATGCCACCATAGCCGCAAGTCTTGCAGAGCCCTGCAGATCAACCTGCGTATATGGACTGGTATCCACAAAAACATGGCCTGTGCCGTTTGTGGCTATTACCCTTGCGCTCAGGAGAATTCCCTCTTCCCCTTGATCTGCCACAAGAGGGATTGTGACCCCCTCTTCCAGAGCATGAACATTGCTTAAGAACACTAAGAGTATTAGCATTATCCACATGAATCTGTTGATCATTTCTTCACAAACGCTAATATATTGGATAAGATACTTAAAACCAGTGGAAATATGCACTTATCAGACCCTTATACAATCCCTTATAAAGGCATCTATGCAGTTGCTGATCGGAAGAATGAGCTTGTTGAAATAATGGAGCATTCCAGTTGTCTGGGGGGCTCAGCATGGGCGCTTTACCATTATTCTAAAAGTCCTCTTGTTATCAAAACCCGTGCGGTCGGGGACATGATGCGCTACCTCATCAGGGCAGGAAGATCAACTCTTAACCTCCAGTCCTCAATCGCGGCTGCAGGTATTGAATCAGTCCTGATCAATGGTAAAGAAATAGAGATAACATACAGCGGTCTTGGCGGCGGGGGAGTGGGCGCGACAACATGCAGGGCTTATGCAAACGGGGTCCTGAGATGCAGAATCTCAGAATCAGGCGGAGGCAAGCAGGCAAGCGGGACAATAGTTGTCCCCAGAAGGGAGAGGGTGCTCGTGGGAATAGATAACACCGACTCAAAAGAGGTGGGGGCAACATGGACTCTTGCCCACAATATCGCCAGTGCAGTTGATTCTGTTGAGCATAAATACATCTCCCACACGCTTGTTCAGCTCTATCCTGTCCCTGATAAGACCCAGAACTGCGTGGCAACAGTGCTGGAATTTGCATGTGTTGAAGGCGCAGCAGAAGGATTACTTGAGGAGATAAAAAAAGGGCTTGAAAAATACAGCGTATCTGCTGAAACAGGCATGGTTGCATTATCAGATTTTGATGCTGCATCTCTTGCTGAGTACAGCAGGCTTTGCAGAAGCAGGATGATAACAAAAGAACTTACAATAAAAACCGCTTTGGAAAACAACGTTGAAATATATCTGGACGGCAAAGGCATTATAGGTGCATTAGCCGCAATTCCCTGGTTTTCTCGAAATGATGAAGCGGTGGTTCTATAAGTGGAGGCAAATATCAGCAAAGGCATTTAAAAAATTAAATTTATATAGGACATATATCTAAACATACTTAAGGAGGTCTAAAATACGTCTTACAAAGAAATTAAAGGAAATATATTTAATTCAAATGCGCAGGCACTTGTGAACACGGTTAATTGTGTTGGTGTTATGGGAAAAGGAATTGCTTTGGAATTTAGGAGACGCTATCCAAAAATGTTCAAAGAATATCAATCTGCATGTGAAAATGGGGAACTTAAACCAGGAGATATATTTACTTATAAAAATGAATATATTTGGATTTTAAATTTTGCCATAAAATATGATTGGAAATATCCTTCCCGTATTGAATGGATAGAAACCTGTTTAAAAAGGTTTATTCAGGATTATAAGAAATTTGGTATTAAATCCATTGCATTTCCATTGATGGGGGCTATGAATGGGGGCATACCCGTTGAGAAAATAAAAGAAATTATGAGAAAGTACTTATCAAACCTTACAGATATTGATATAGAAGTTTATCATTTTGATCCTGATGCAAATGACCCTTTATTTGAAAAATTTGATAATATTATCAAATCTCAACACACAAACATAAAAGATTTATCAAAAATGTCAGGTATTCAACCACGATACATGGACAAAATTATAAAAATATTACAACAGGAGAATATTAGGAGTTTACCACGCCTGATAGAATCAGGTGTCATAGGAAAAAGTAATATTGAAAAATTATATACTTTTTTGATAGAATATAAGACAAATAATAATAATTGTCAGATAAAATACAAAATAAACAATAATACTCGTCAGTCTAAACTATTCTGCGAGATTGAATAAATATGGACTCATTGATCGTATTTTATAAAAATCCTGAACTTACCATCAGTGATTTGATTCCAATACGATTTATAAAAAGAATCATAGTCCCTGCACAATATGAAGCAGTGGTTAAAGAAGCCATACCATCAGTTAAAAATCAAGTGTTCCCCTTATCAAATCCAAAGATTTTTCGATCAAAAAAAGAACTCTTAAATGCAGATATATATTTTGTTAGAAAAATATATAATTTGCAAAACTTTGGGTTATCTATAGAAAAATTTTGTGAATTGATAAATACTTTTTCAAAATTTAGTGAACTGCTTGGCTGTAGTTTGACCGAGAAATATTTTGAAAGCAACATGGCTTACAATATTCATGGTATAGGTCATGTCACAAGAGTGATGTTCTGGGCTCACGTCTTATGTTATTTATCCAGTACAGACCGATTGACAGAAAAAGCTGTATTATATTCTGCTTTTATCCATGACTTATGTCGTGAAGATAACAGTAGTAATGAAAATGAACATGGTATAAGAGCTGTATTAAAATATGAATCTTTTTTGAAACAACAAATTCCTGATAATCTGATACACAGTAGTATAAATGCAGTTATATACCATTGCAGAGATGATAATGAATGTCCTGACAAGGATTTATTATGGCAATTACTGAACGACGCTGATTCGCTTGACAGAGGACGTTTTGGGCATCCACAAGGATTTAGTAATATACGAAAAAAGTCTAAAGGATGCGATGTCAATTATCTTCGTTTGAAGATTCTGCAAGATTCACCGAAATTGAAAACTGAGCTTGCATGGATAGCATATAGGCTTGCTAAGATAACACACCATACAGCATGGACTGAAAATACTTATATGGATATTAAGAATGAAATTGAAAAAAGCTTGAAAGCAAGTCTAAGAAATAGTATTTTAGAACCAAAAGAACGTGAAATAGCTGAAAAAATGCTTGGTTGTTTGTGCCGCTCTTATGTATAACGCCATTGTTCTTAATAAAATCCAGTCAGAATATACGTTCAGTTATGCAGATTCTGAAATCGATAAAAGATATGCACCTATTGAACACCTATACCATACACTAAAAGGCATCTATGGAATGGTAGTGGTTCTATGAACGGAAAAGACGCCATCATCTCCGCATTTCTGGACAGCAATGTAAAAATAGTTAGCGGTGTGCCTGGTTTTCCGATAACCTCTCTCATGGAGGCTCTTGGTGAGAGAATCAGGCATGAATGGTCTATCAATGAAAAAGTAGCCCTTGAAATAGCGCTCGGCTCGTCTGTATGTGGCGGGCGCAGCGTAGTGATCACAAAGCATGTGGGGATGAATGTTCTCTCTGACCCTCTTGTGACCTCGGCGACACATACAATAGGCGCAGGTCTGGTGATCATTGCTGGAGATGATCCAGGGGTTCAAAAATCCCAGAATGAGCAGGATTCACGGTTATACGGACTTATTGCAGAGGTTCCTGTTTTCGATCCCCCGACACCGGAGGCACTTTACCTGAGTATCAGGGAGGCATTTGAATTATCAGAAAATGTAAGCACACCTGTGATAATCAGACTAACAGACAGGCTCCTTATAAGCGAAGGTAACATTACCAGAGAGATCAAGTCAAAATCTGAACCCATGTCCCTTGATAAAAAGATATGGCATCTTACCATGCTTGGAAAACACCAGAATTTCCACAGGGTATCTTTTCCCATGATGCGTGAGTATGCCGAGAGATCGAATTTGAATACATATAAAAAAAGAGGAGCATCTGGAATAATATCCTCTGGTTTTCCGACATCTCTGGTCGATTCCATCATCCCTGATAACTTCTCCCACCTCTCACTCGGCATCGTCAATCCCCTGCCCCTGGATACTGTCAACCGCTTTCTGGATGAGCATGAGCGTGTTCTTGTTGTAGAAGAAACCGAACCTGTTATTGAAAGACAGCTTCCAAAAAGAGTGCTTGGGAAACTCACGGGCCATTTGCCTTACGGAATCACAGAGATTGAGGATATACAGAAAGCGATACAAAATATCAATAGTGATACTGTAGCACGCGATATAATACCGCAGACTATCAAGGAAAGAGGGGAGCGTCCTATATGTCAGGATTGCCCGTATATTCCCCTGTATAATGCGATAAAAGAGTTAAACGTGCCTGTTGCAGGAGACCTTGGATGTTCCATAATGACCTCATCTCCGCCACTGTCTCTTCTTGATGCTGCGTTCTCTCTTGGTTCTGCGATCGGAACTGCCTGCGGGTTTAGCAGGAAGGGGATCGCGATAATCGGTGATTTCGGTCTTGCCCATTCAGGGATTGCAGGACTAATCAATGCTGTCCACAATAAACATGAGCTTCTGGTGATAGTGCTTCAAAACGAGGTAGCTGCAATGACAGGAGGTCAGCAGGTTCCTGATCTAACAGGGTTAGTGAGTTCTTATATCAAAGATACAGAGATAATAGACCCACAGGCAGATATCGATATAAAGAATATATTAGAGAAAAAACTTGAGAGTAAAGGCATTTCAGTGATTCTGGCACGCGCGGTGTGTCCGAGATATTGATAATGATGAATAAGAATTAGGAAAAATGGTTAATTATTCACCACGTAGCGCAATCGGATAAACTAGCTCTTCTGTACAGTCTGTACCGTGTATGCAGCTTTTATGGCATGCTTACTAATCTTTTCGTAATAGCCGCCCATTTTCTTACTGAAATCCTCCTTGCTATCCCAGAATTGCGGCGTTCCCAATCGTTTTATGATTGCCGCAGATACATCGGGCGGGGATATATTCACTGAAAAAGATTCAGTCTCCTTTCCTGACCAGAAATCATCGATTGATAAAGGTGCTTCTTTTTGTTCTGGCGCCTCACAGGTTAGGGTTGATGTTGGGAGTACTTCAGGCAGAGGGGGGCTTTGCGTACCTGCTGTACGTTTTTTGCGAAGTGATACAGTAGTATCATCCTTTGTCCTTCCTCGAAGTTTAAAAAGCATGAAAGGGTCGCGGTCAAATTCCTCTGCCAGAATATAATAAACAGCTGCTATGTGTTTACAGGGATTAGCGCTATCAGGGCACGAACAGTCTGTCTTGATATCTTTTGAGGATTCGGGAAAGAGCGACATGCCTGCTGCATCAAAGGCTTCCTCTATGTTCTGCGGCATCTCGCCAGCAAGCAGTTTTGCCGCAAATATGGCTTTCTGGGACATCTCCTCGGTAATCCGGCTCCATGCCTCATCTGTAAGTTGTTTTATCTCTATGCTCACTGAATAACTTTTACCCAGCGCTTTGACCTGCACGAACGTGGGCATTAGGTTTCGAATCAGCTTTATATATAGCAAGAGTCATGAGCCAGAATTATGGAATGGTATATAGTAGGAGTTACAGCTGCACTGCTAACAACTTTCGGATTCGTACCGCAGATAATCAAAATGTACAGGAGCAAATCTGCTAAGGATGTAAGCATTGTTACTTTGTTCCAGTTCAGCGCAGGTGTTCTCCTGTGGGCTCTATATGGTATCCATCTCAGGGATATCATTATTATTGCAGCCAATACTGTGTCTTTTATAACTCTGATAGTGGCAATAGCTCTGTATTATCGTTATTATTGAGGTTGTCTTAAGCTGTGCCCATTGGCGGTGCACTCCGGCGGGTGGTGGATTCCTTGCGATGCTCTTGTAAAGTAGATTACTCACAGGACAGGTACTTTAACACAACCAAACAACAATACAACTTCTCATTTTTTTCACTTAAATTCTCCATAATTATCCTCAATTTCATCAAAATATCCTCAATTTTAGCCTGTTTTTAGATAGCCTACGCTACCGATAACGTTTGCAAGCCTCTTAACATTACTAAGAACTCCAGCCATGCACAAGGCGTAAATTATATATATTGCATTCGCATTTATACGAACTAATAGTGGGCAGAAAATAAACTTTTTTACACCACCATAATCCCCTTCTGCCCACTATCCTCCTACTATTTTAGTGACGGGTGATCACTGTTCGCCTCATAACCTCAAGATTCGTAAGAACCGATAGAACTAAAAATGTTATCAGGATCTGATTGGTAATGGCACCTATAGCCAATATAAACAGTCTCATGTCCCGTCGAAGCGGTATTCCTCTTGATTCAGAGCTCTCAAAAATTGCTTCATACCTGGCGTTGGTATAGCTAAAAACAAACACGCCTATTAGAGCAAAAAAACCCAGAGCCCATACTAAAAAACCTTCATTGTGAGTCCAGTATCCATATGCCAGCCCGAATATGATCAGCGAATCAGCATATCTATCCAGGATAGAATCAAGAAAAGCACCATATCTGGATCCAGTGAATCTAAGTCTTGCAATCTCTCCATCACAGCCATCTAGAATGGATGAGAACTGAACCAGAATGCCTCCGATTAAAAGATACACCCATTCACCAAGTGCAAAAAACACCGATGAGAAAACAATTAATAGAAAAGCAATTATAGATACCATGTTCGGGGTAATATCAGTTTCCACAAGCTGGCGCGTTATATGTTTTGAGATTCGCCTGTTAAGTAAACGTGAGATTATTCCATCAGTTGGCTTTGATAGGCTATCAAGCAACCGCTGTTTTGCATATTTCAGGCTTTTCTCGGTATCTATATCTATCCAGAATCTTCCTGTTACATCTCTTATATCCAGTCTACCTTTATATATCAGATACTGGATAGCATCAGTGAGCTGGTATTTTCCTTCTGAGACTGTTCTCCCAAGGGCAGTAAATATCTCGCGGGTACAGTAGAAGATACCGCAATCCACTGCATCATAGTTTTCAAGGTTTTTCCCTATCTCTACTGGCACGCCATCTTCGATCTGAATCTTTGTGGCATCCTCAAGATCAAACACACTATTCAGATCTCTATCTATCCATACAGCAGTTTTATCATTATCATGCTTCTTTGATACAGGCTCGAGAATATCAGGCTCAAAGAGATGATCGCCCATCAGGAGAAGGAAGTCCTCATTTTCCAGAATAGATTTTGCTCTCAGGGCCGATACACCATTCCCTTTTTCCCAATCTGGATTTTCAACAAAGGTTAACTTGATACCAGTTTTTCTCTCCTTTAATTTTTCAATGATTTCACTACTCCGGTAACCTGTTACAATTACTGCTTCCGCTATTCCCTTCTGCTTTAAGGAAAAAATAATTCTCTCAATAAGGGTTAAACCAAGCAGGGGAGTAAGGGGCTTTGGTTCAGGCTGATGTAGCCGACTTCCTCTCCCTGCTGCCAGTATCAATGCTCTCATTTGAGATCTCCTTATATTGATCGATAAAGGCTTCAACCATCGCTCTGGCAACGTCATCTCTATACTGTATCGGTGGATGTTTCATGGTATAGGCAGATATTTCTTTCAGTGGCCCGCCTATTCCCCGATCCAGGGCAAGCTTGCATACCCGTATGGCGTCTATGGCTGACCCTGCACTGTTAGGGGAGTCCTCAACCGAGAGCCGCAGTTCAAGGTTAATTGGAACATCTCCAAAGATCCGGCCCTCCATGTGCAAGAAGCACAGTTTGTTATCATTTTGCCATGGAACATAATCACTGGGCCCGATATGTATATTATCAGGCGCCAGCGGCACATCCAGAACAGATTGAACAGCCTCTGTCTTGGATATTTTCTTGGATTTAAGTCTCTCTCGATGGAGCATATTCAAAAAGTCCGTATTTCCACCAGTGTTGAGTTGATATGTCTTAACCAGTTGAACACCTCTGTCCCTCATTAGATTGGCCAGTGTGCGGTGGACGATGGTAGCGCCAAACTGGGATTTGATATCATCGCCAACTACTGGCAGATTCTTTTCCTCGAATTTTTTTGCCCAGCTCTTATCTGAGGCAATGAACACTGGCATACAGTTGACAAATCCAGTACCTGCATCCATTGCTGCCTGTGCATAGAACTTTGTTGCTTCATCAGAGCCTACTGGAAGATAATTCACCAGAATATCTGCCCCACAGCTCTCCAGTTCTTTTGCAACATAACAGGGCTCATTATCAGCCACCATGAAAATCCTGTCCTCAGAGTAATCCACCATATGAGGAGATACCCCGTCCAGAACATGCCCCATCTTTACTTCAACCCCAAATTCTGGCAGATCTGGATAGAATACTTTTGTGCAGTTTGGTTTTGCAAATATGGCATCTCCAAGATCTTTTCCTACCTTCCTTTTATCGATATCGAAAGCTGCTACTACCTGAATATCACCCGGCCTGTATCCCCCTATATCATAGTGCATCAGGCCGATACAATCCTCAGTATTGATATTGGAGTAATATTCTATTCCCTGAATCAAAGAGCTACAGCAATTTCCTATGCCAACTATCGCTAGTTTTATTTTACCCACTCTGATCACCTCATCAAATGTACTGGCTTAAAATGAGCAGTATCATATATCTATAGGTTTCAGTTCTATAAATAACTTCTGTGTTTTTGGTTCGCCCAATAATGTTTTTTTAGATGCTTATCTTGTCGCGCTCTGTGCCTCTGCGTCTCTGTGACTTCATAAAAAACTTGCCACTGAGGCACAGAGAACACAGAGGTTATAATCAGGATTTCTTAACTATGTTTATCGTGATAATGTCTCTGCGGCTCACTTATATGAAATCGTACAAGTTCAATTAATACAAACAGGTCATGGTTTGCAGGATATTACCTAATCCTGTTATCCCGTTTAATTATTGAATGGACTCACTATAGACCTAACTTTTATAAAGAATAAAGTCAAAATCATATATTGGAGTGAGGCTTTAACCAAATATAGATATGGTAAAGATTTATTAAAATAATAAGCGGCGGGGTTTTATGGAAATAATAAAGATTCCAAAGATGGAGAAAGAGGAATATGACCGATTAATCTCAGAACAACATATTTCCAGAATTGCCTTTAAAGGCGAGGAATATCCATATATTGCACCATTTTTATATATTTTTGATAAGAATTTCATTTATTTCCTCTCAACAAAGTATGGTAGAAAGATTAAATATTTCAAGCAGAATCCGTATGTTTCTGTAGAGGTAGAAAAATATAGCCAGGATCTCTCGAATTATTCTTTTGTAGTCCTGACAGGGCGCCTTGTTGAAGTAAAAGACGCCAGAGAGAAAAAAGCTGTTCGGGAAAAGTTTGTTCGCCTGATCAAGGATAAAAATATCTCAAAAAACATTATGGTTGCTATCGGTCATTCACCTGAGGACCCGATCGAGACCATCACCAGTGAAGATAATACCCACATCTGGAAGCTTGTGGATGTCAGAGATATCATAGGCCTGAAGAGCAAAACCTGATAGTTCAGTCTGCTACAGATCCATGGCGTATTTTGAACCAATAGCGACATGAAAAAGGAATGTAATGCCACGATCAAGAAGGGCAATTGAAATCCCGGCATAGAGTGGAATTTCAAATAACGATAGGAGAGCCGCAACACCTGCTTCAACAAATCCCAGTCCTGATATGGATACAGGTATTAATGATAGGGCAGCAGTAATCGGCAGCATGAGAATAAGAAACACAAAAGGTGGTGAGTAGCCAATTGCACTGGATATCAGGGTGATACGAAGAGCCTGGGTCGCCCATGAGAGGATGGTAAGGGAAAGACATAAAACAAACAGCTTGATGGGATTATTAATTCTACCCATGCTTTCATCAAATGTAGCCAGAATTTTTAAAGGGCTCACATGAAGAAAAACACATACATTCCTTAAAAAATCGATCGTTTGCCTTCTTCTAATCCATAGACTTATTGACACAAAAAAGAATATCAGAATTAGGATCGAGAACCATATATATATGTAGCTGAAGCTCAGACTTATCATTCCATTAAAATAAAATAAAATGTATCCCAGGCCTGATAGGAATACTATTGTTGAGACATCCACATACTTATCAAATACAATCGAGGCAAAGCCAGAAGCTGTGTCCATATACCGCCTTGCCAGATACGGCCTTGCAAACTCCCCCAGCCTGGAAGGGGTCAGGTCAGATAAAAGTACTCCACCAAGCAGGATCCGATAGGCTGGATATAAAGGAATAATTATTCCCATATTGGAGAGTATAATTCTCCATCGTGTGGTCAAAACTAAATAAGTGAATGAATATACCATCAGGCTTAGCATTATAAAAATAGGATCTGCTTGAGAGATGGTGTTGATTATAGCCCTGAAGTCAAAATAGTATATTAAATATAAAAGAATGCCAAGACCGATACCAAATTTAATTAATCCCCTCACCATTTTATTATACCTACTAACCCCTATGTTGCGAAAACTATTTAAACATAGGATACCAAGATAAACTCGTTCGTTATACAACGAACCAGATAAGCGGGTTCTTTTTTCCACCAAAACCACCCACTCCCCTCCCGCTTATCTTACTCCTCTTGCTTACCAGAGAAAACTGCTGGATCAAAAGAATTGCGCATCGGAAGATAAGCTAAAAGGAAAGGTTTATAATATATAATAAGGTAGTTCAGTAAAAACTGGTCTCTATGGTCTTTAATAGTAATTTTAATAAAGGAGGATATAATAAATGGTATTAGATTTAACCATGGGCATGGCTGTACTGGCACTCATGGGAGCGCTTGCTATGATTGCGGGATGCCTTGAGGATTTAGAATCCGATGTTGGCTCCCAGAGCAACCCGAATTCCCAGGTGCAGTTGGCCCCACAGATGAATTTTCTGCACAGAATCTATAATAAAGCAATCTCAGGTGAGCCTGTAAGCAACGGTCTTTCAGCAGTGATAGCTGGTACAGTAACTGTAGTGTTTTTAAATGCTAATTTCAATGTATTGACAGCAATAGCACTGGGCGCTACTGTAGGTGCAATCGTACTGGGCATTTTTGCAACAACCTCGTACGCAGGCCGGGTATCCAGCCAGACCAGATTCAAGCAGCCCCTGTACATGGATATTATGAGATATACCACACCCTCAATAATAGCGCATAATTTCATTATGAATTTCTGTCTTGTGGCATTAGCGTATATCCAGTATACCATACTTGGACACCCGTTCTCGATCCCCTTTCTGGCATTGATATGGGGAATAACAGCAGGAGCAGTCGGTTCATCAGCCGGGGATGTTCACTACGGAGCAGAGCGGGAATTCCAGAACCGTGAGTTCGGATGCGGCCTCAATACATCGCTTTCAGGGCGGATCGTAAGGAGGGCGGAATCAGGGCTCAGGAACAGTATAGATAATGTCTGGTTCTGCGCTAAATTAGGAGGTCCGGCAACAGGGATCGCCCTTGGTCTTGTTGTATTTTTGAGCAACTGGCCCATGACAGTTATAGGATATGAGTGGAGTGCTGTAATTGTGGGCTTTATGATCGTGCTTTTGCTGATTATCGCAAACAGGCTGGTAGAGTATAATGCTAAGAAAACATACGGTCCGTATAAAGAAGAAAAGGAGGCTGCAGCATAATGGTAGAGGCATTACTTGATCCAGCGACACTGACGAGCATCCTTCTAATAGCTATCAGTGGAACCCTTATCTGTATCGCTGTGCACTTCGTGCCTGTCGGGGGTGCACCGGCAGCGATGGCGCAGGCAACAGGTATAGGCACGGGAACAGTGGAACTTGCAGCAGGCTCAGGATTGGTCGGACTGATCACAGCAAGCTACATGTACGCTAATGTTCCTGATGCATCGATGGCTTTAATACTGGGTGCAGGAGCGATGGGCTCCATGATAATGATATCAAGCACTATGTTTGTAGGCGGTTTGATCTACGCTTATGGCGTGGGAGTTCCATTTGCTTCAGCCCAGGTTAAACGCGATCCCTTTACAGGAACACGTCAGGATATCTATATGTCAAAAGGAACGCAGGGACAGGGACTCCCGACAATATGTTTCGTAAGCGGAGTAATAGGCGCCGGGCTTGGCGGCATTGGAGGCGCATTGATATACTATGTATTATACGGAATATACGAACCTCTGATCAGCTCAACAAGCGCTGCTGCTGTAGCGGGTGTATTTACCGTGGGTGTTTTCTATGTTAATGCTGTTATCCCCTCATATGGTGTGGGCGGAACGATAGAAGGTTTTCATGACCCCAAGTTCAGGCGTGTTCTTCCAAAGGATACACTCACAAGCTTTGTTGTGAGCCTGATCAGTGGCGTTGTTGCAGTATTGATCGCCGGAGGGATGGTAACATGAGCGATCACAAGGACATATCCCCGAATACACTGATGTTATTCGGTATAATTGGAGGATTGATCGGGATATACCTTACATATTTCTCATACATCTCGCCTTATTTTTCTATAGCTGGAGCGCTTGGAGCGATCTGCGCCGTGATATGGGGTGCTGATGCTGTAAGACGTGTTGCTAAATACGGTCTCGGGACAGGTGTACCCTCGATCGGACAGATAGCTCTCGGAATGGGTATAGTTGCATCCATGTTCGGTCTTGCGATAGTAAAGCCACTGCCACTTGCAGGCCCGATAGTCGCACTAATAACTGCATCTGTGATCGGGTTAATAATAGGCCTGTTCGCCCAGTATGTAATAAAGATGAAGATCCCGGTAATGGTTCGCTGCATGACTGAGATAGCAGCAGCAGGTTCTATAATTATTGTAGGCTACAGTGCTGCAGTAGCAGGAAATTTCGAGTTAGTTGGCAGCATCATTCCCAGGGTTTTCGATAATGGCGTAATACTCGTAGTTTTCTGGGCAGGGGCGGTCGCGATCCTGCATCCCTTCAATGCCACGCTCGGGCCTGATGAGACGCAGAAGAGGCTTATATATATTGCAGGTTCAACAGGAGCAATCACCATGACTATAGTAGGCATAGCATCTATCATGACCCTTGGAGCAGCAGTTGGGGTTATTACAACAGTGCTTGGAATAATCCTGTGGGTCATATTCTACAAGAAATTCTGGGATGAGGTCTATAAGGATTCAGCATCAGTAGTCGGAACAGGATTGATTCCAGAAACGGAGGCATAAATATGGGCCATATACGAGCAGTACCAGAGCTGCACCTGATATTAAATCCATCAACAGGCGTAATTGCAGAGGAGCGGGAAGATGTGGTTGAATACTCACTGGACGCTGTAAAAACACAGCTGGATGAACTGGATAACATTGTAACAGATATGATGAACCAGCTCTCACCCACATCACCATTGCTGAGCATGTTCCCGGGAAGAGAGAGAGCCTCGTATAACGCAGGGATAATCACCAATGCATTCTACGGCGCAGTAATAGCATTCATAATCACCTTTTTGCTGCTTATTCTGTTGAAGATAGGAGGAATATAAATGGTAAATAAGGTCAAACCTGCTGATGGCTGGCCTGTTGTTAAAGGAGAATACGAGGCCGGGAATCCTGAGAATCCTGTAGCTGTGAGCACATGCGGATCGCATCTTAAGGGTGCTGCACAGCTGGCAGCAGGTGCTGCGATTACAGGATCGCAAAAAACAGAGAATCTCGGGATAGAGAAGATAGTGGCCAACGTTATCTCCAATCCCAATATACGCTTCCTGCTTGTCACAGGGGCGGAAGTCAAGGGTCACATATCAGGTGAAGCTATAATAATGCTCCATAAAAACGGTATCAAGGATAATCGGATTGTTGGGTCGACAGGAGCTATACCTTATATTGAGAACCTGCCTGATGATACCATAAAGAGATTCCAGGCCCAGGTGCAGGTATTTGATATGATCGGCACTGAGGATGAGGGTGCGATTGTTGCCAGGATAAAGGAACTTGCTTCAAAAGACCCCGGGGCCTTTGAGGGCGAGCCCATGATTATCCAGGTCGGTGAGAAGGAAGAAGCTACTGAGGTGGGCGGCGTAAAACCCATGTCAGCCGAAATAGCCACCATTCAGGCAAGAATTAAAGGAATCCAGCACCAGACAATCGAGATAGGCAATCTGAACAAACTGATGTCCGGGATCTATACAGGAAAGATAGAGGGCATAATGATCGGCCTGGTTGTCGGGTTAACGGTCCTTGGGATAGTGATACTCGGAGGAGGTATGTAGAATGGCAGAGAAAGAATACGAATACGGAAAAGGTGTACCTATGGTAGTAACCCCTTCAATGGCGGCTATTGAATCAATGATAGAGGATCTCAGATACAGGGGACAGCTCATTGCGAGAAACCAGAAACTTGAATCAGGGGTTGGTTCCACAGGAGTAATAGGATTTATAATCGGGTTTTTTATCGTTATGATAATGGTACTGGTTCCGGTACTGAGGTGATAAAATGGCAGATAAAGTCCCAACAGTAATCGTAGACCCTGAGGATTACAAGAATGTACTGCAGAAATTGAATGATATTGAGGAGAAGATTGAATTTACCAGTTCAGAGATACACCAGAGATACGGAAAAAAGATTGGAAGAGATATTGGCATTTTATATGGGATATGTACGGCTCTGGTTATAGTCGTGGTATATTTATTGCTGGTGCTCACGCCTGTATTACAGTCACCTGTGCTGCAGGCATTCATCCAGAGGGTGTTATTTAATAGATGAGGTGCTAAGATGTTTAGATTCGATAAGAAACAAGAAGTTTTTGAATTCGGCAAGATAAAAGTCGGCGGACAGCCAGGAGAGTATCCTACAGTACTGGTCAGTACGATGTTCTATGGAAAACATAAGATTGTGACTGATGAGGATAAAGGTATCTTTGATAAAGAGAAGGCTGAGAGTCTGTGGAAAGTGCAGGAAGAGATGGGAGACCAGACAGGGCTTCCATATTTCAACCAGATTGTAGGGGAAACCCCTGGTGCTATTAAAAGGTATATCGACTGGTTTGTGGATATATGCGATGATGTCCCGTTCCTTGTGGATTCCTCAGTCCCCAGTGTAAGGGCAGAAGCAGCAAAGTACGTCTCAGAAATCGGGGTTGCGCGCCGTGCAATACATAACTCGATCAATGCAAGTACAGGTCCTGAGGAAATCAAAGCACTCAAAGAGAGTGATCTTGACTCGGCCATTGTGCTTGCATTTAATGCCACAAACCCGAGTGTTGAGGGCAAGATGGAGATCCTTGAAAAAGGCGGCACCGGTCAGGCAAAAGGCATGCTTGAGGTTGCAAAGGAGGTCGGGATCACAAGACCGCTCATAGATGTGGCAGCAACACCCCTCGGAGCAGGCTCCGGGGCCACAATTAGATCCATCCTTGCAATTAAAGGGAAACTCGGGCTTCCTGCAGGTGGAGGATTCCATAATATGGCTTCTGCCTGGGACTGGCTTAAGAAAATAAAGAAAACCGATAAAGAGAGTTACCTTGAGATGTATCCTCCCACTGATATAGGCACAAACCTTGTGGCTCAGGTAATGGGCGCGAACTTCCTTCTATACGGCCCTATTGAGAACGTGAAGCGCATATTCCCTGCAGCAGCGATGGTTGATATCATGCTGGCAGAGACAGCAAAGGACCTTGGTATGAGCACGCTGGCAGAGGCGCATCCGATAAAGAAACTGGTGTGAAGACACCAATTCTTTTTTTATTTCTTATTACAAACAGGATCATGACTTTTCAGCATATTTTTTAATAACGAGACATTTATTTTCAGGGTCAATCCTGACAATTACTTCATCACCTGATTTAAAAGGAAAATTGCTATCTCTCGCAACTTCACTGGGAACATAAACAAAATACTTATCATACAATTTGAAAACACTAACCCTCCACTCCCAAAATAGATCACCGCACCCGTCAATCATACTTCTTTTTTTCTCAAAAATGAGATATAGTTTTCTTATGCTAATCGGGCATCCTGTTCTCTTGCAATATCCTCATCTTCCAGCCGCTTCATGGCTCGATTATTTCCTGTAACAACAGTACCAATCTCTTTTATTTTGTATTTTTCCATCCATCCGGCAGTTTTTTCATTTTCACACCTAACTTTTAAAAATTTTGGGATTCATAAGTTTTATATAACCGAATATCAATAATTGATATGACGAGTAAGTCCTGTTGAAAAGATGACGGCTCAGGATTGAGCTCAGGATTGATAAACAGGGTTCGTCTTTCATTTTCTAAATTTCCGATTACTGATTGGTTATGCTGAATCAGAACGATTTCTGGACTACTGGAGGGCGGTAAGAATGTTCAAAACTATAATCGGAGTTATGGAAGGACAGACGGATAATATCAGAAAGGTATGCGAGACCATAAGAAGCAGAGACCCGACATTTAAATACAGCATAACAGAGCCAGGGATACCATCCCTTAAGCGCAAGTTTGAAAGCCTCCTGATAATACATTTATCCACGGAAGAAGAGGCTAACAGGCGAGATGGCTGGTTCATACACAAATGCAAGAATGCAAAATTAGCAGGTTACTTCTGGGTTAAGAGTACTGAAAATTAAAAATGCTTTTGGAGCCTATCCAAGAAATTTTTCGGATAGTTTACTATGAACTTTGTTCATAGATGCTATATGAAAAAACATCGGTAGCAGACTTTCTCATACCAGGCTCTTAGTACACACACAATAAAAATAAAGAAAGAACACACACTTAAATGTGTGACTGCTTTTGCGTAACGAAATTAAAAAATTAACTACGGGGTATAGTGAGTGCAAGCAAGGTTGTTTTGTGTATCCTTTGAATAGCTTAAACCAGAATAACAGTTGTGGCACTAAAATAGAGGTGCGGATAAAAAAACTATTCATACGAGTAACAAGAACATAGATAAGATTAAAAGTCTATAGATAATTTACAGGTAAAAGAAGGAGAAAAATGATTGATGATTGCAGAGTTCGACCAGAGGGATGTATATGCGAACTATATTCGAATATTTTAGGATTATGCGCAGTAACAACGAATTTGAAAAACCTCCTCACTCCTGGATATGTGTTTTATACTTTCCTATACATCATTAAGAAAGTGGTTGCAAAATGTGAGGTCTAAATGACACGAGATATTAACGATCTGGAAAACCACGCCTTCAAATTCTGGCCGACAGTACTTACGGAACGAGAGCAAACGACCAGCATTATCCCAAAACTCATTGAATCACAAGATAAGTTCATTGGGATTCTGTACGTCGCCGACGCTTTGCCCGTAGCGTGGAAAGACGTGCTTCGGGCAACTGACGGAATGCCAGCAAATTTATTCTTAAAACATCTCATGGTGCTATCCGACGTGGGCGGCGAAAAGCTCGAGCGCTTTCGCACCAATATCCTCAACTTCTTTCCAGACGGCAGGATGACATTCTACTGGAGAGATACCGAGTATATTTACGAATTTCAGTCATTAGATATTTGTAATACTTGGAGTAACAAAAAACTGTACGTCGATGGTGCTGGTCTCGTACGTCCAGCGGATTTGACCGCTGCCATGGAAGATGTTGCGATGCTGTTGATTCACGGCGGCACCTCCATTGACCCTGGCTTACCGGACGATATCCCAGAAAAGTGTATCATCGGTTCGCTCATTGGACGTAAGCGCGAACTTGATAGCTTTGTAAGACAGCGATACATCCATGTAAGCCGAATCACCGGCGGCGCGACGGCAAATGCGATGGGACAACTTTGCCAGTCTTACGTCCGCGAGCGACTAATGAACGCGCTTGAGGATTGGGATTTCTCTCGGAAAACAATCCCCGGCATAAGCCAAAACGCCGGCCGCACTAATATGTCGTTTGATCTTGTGGCACAATCGCCATCAGGAAGATGCTGTGCGATAGAAGTCAGTTTCCAAGTTACAACCAATAGCACGATTGAACGCAAATCCGGGCAAGCCGCAGCACGTCAACGACTCTTACATGAGAGTGGGCACAAGATCGCCTACGTCATCGACGGCGCGGGGAACTTTCAACGCCGTGCCGCAATCGGCACGATCTGTGCACATAGTGATTGCACTGTATCCTTTAAAGATGAAGAATTAGACGCGCTCGCCGCGTTCCTAAAAACGTTGGAATGAAATACCACCATGGCTCATCAAAGTGAAAATACAAATCGTCTCAACATTCAAACGCTCGACGTTTCGAACTTGGAAGACTTGCCAAATGGGAATCCAGATCACGCCGAAGTGTGGTGTTTCGTGTTGCCCTTCGGACGCACAATTAGCGATGCCCAGTCATCCATCGCATGGTTTGACAGATTGCGGCAATTTGCGCAATCGCTCAACAATGAATCTATAATTGCAATCCTAACTTCCGTGCAGGACGCGGCGGAAACGTGGCTGCATCTTTGCGAAGTGTTGCAATTTCAACTGTGGATTGCAGTTAAACTCGCTACGCCGATCACGAACGATTCCTACCAACTGCCCGAACATCACGCGGCATTGCTCATCTTATCCAAGTATCGAACGCCACTACGTCATACGAAAACGCGAATCGGCTACACCTACTGCCCTGCGTGCGACAAAACCACAAAGGATTATGGGGGTAAGAAACACACGTACCACGAATACGGCACGCTCGTTTCCGATGTCTGGCGTGACATTGACTACTCACCAGGCAATCATCCCGATGACATCGTAACTCGCTTAGCCGATCTGTTCGGGCTCGACCCATACCGCACTCTCACTGTAGTTAATCTTGTTGGCCTACGTTCAATTTTTCCGAAGCCGATTGAGACAAGAGTTGCAACACCAATCCAGTATGGAGATCAGCAAAGAATAGATTCACGACTCATCAACGGCGATTCAATCGCCGAACTTCGCAATCTCCCTGCAAATTCCGTTGACTTCTGTTTCGCCGATCCACCGTACAATCTTGCCAAACGTTATGACTCTTGGGACGATGCAATTGATACGCGAGATTATTTAATGTGGTGTGATAATTGGCTTGATGAGCTTGCCCGTGTGTTGAGGCCAGGATGTGCTTGTGCTGTTCTTAACATTCCAATTCTTGCCATCCAGCACTTTAAGCACATGAAGCGAAATCTAGTGTTTCAATCATGGATCACTTGGGAAGGGTTGGGTTTGCCGGTGCGTATGATTATGCCTGCACACTATGCCATCGTCTGTTTCTCTAAAGGAAATCCACGACCGTTACCGGGGCTTGTCAAGGACTCTGCCACACCGCTTGAAGTCGGCGCACTCACCACTTTGCGGGAATTTTTTTGCGTGCGTCAATCGTGTGTGACAATGCGACAACGGGCGGCCAAAGGGTCAGACCGCGAGCCGATTACCGATCTTTGGTGGGATATTCACCGCCTGAAACACAACTCCCGCCGTGTTGATCATCCGTGCCAGCTTCCGCCCGCACTCATGCGTCGTCTCATCGTGCTCTACACCGCCGAAAATGAAGTCGTACTAGATCCATTCAACGGCGCGGGAACCACAACACTTTGCGCTGATGCGCTTTCGCGCCGCTATATTGGCATTGAGCTTTCAGAGAAGTATCACGAGATTGCCGAAGCACGGCACAAAGCGTTGCACGAAGGGGGTGATCCGTTTGAAAAAGTAAATTGCGTACCGAAGGCAAAGAACAGCCGCGTTGGACGCATTGGCGGGTTCAAATACGATGTACCAAAGAAAACCC
>DYGR01000004.1:0-53207 GCA_020724545.1 Candidatus Methanoperedens nitratireducens | reverse complement strand
TGCAACTCGAAGTGAAGCGAGTTGCAGGGCTCCTGGGGCATCTTCCATCACGAGAAGAGCTTGAACGTAACGGGCGTTATCCTATACGGTACTACGATGAGTATTTCATAAATTGGGGTGAAGTATGTGCGGCAGCACGAACCACGGGGATGTCCGAAACCCGCGTAAAGTGTAGGGCGACAATAAGCGAAGAGCATTGCGCCGAACGACAGAAACGCTAGAAGACATGAACGATAAGGATGCCAAGTTTTGCAGTGATTGTGGCTTCAAATTTCCTTAATCTCTTTCTATATTCTCATTCAATTATCTATCTCATTCCATCCTCTTTATCTATCTCATTCTATCATCTTTCTCTATCATCTTTCTCATTCCATCCTCTCTATCCATCATATTATTCGAGAGAGAAGCACCCGCGCCGATGCCCCGCAATTCATGAGACAAGGTAGTAATAGATCGCATAGGCTGTCATGAATATCAGCACCAGAATGACGCTATCTCCTACAGGCGATTTCCTGACCGGCTCACCGGGATAATTCCTCCATGCTTCTGAGAGGATCCTCTCAGAAGCATGGGACGGCATTCCAGGGAACCTGCCAAGGATTTTAAATACGATCGTACCTGCGTACAGAAGTATGGCCTGTGTGGGGTTCTTTCCAAGCCATATAAGATAATCCTTAAGGCGCATGAGGATATCAACAGGCCACTGGGAAGCGGCAGCAAGTGGATTGTTGACAAACCACATGAAACCCCTGCTCCCTTTTCTGTAGAACCAGTCGGTATCAAGGCTTACAGTAGGTTCTCCGCCAAGCTTACCCAGCAGCAGGAAAAATCCAAGTGCTGTGAACAGCAGTATCTGCAATGTCCATACTACGTGCTCCCCTGTGTAGGGAATATAATTAACAGGATTGGGGAGGATACCATAGAGTACAGCAGGATATACACCGATGAGAATGTTCAAAAATGCTGCAATGCCCATAGCAAGAAGCATATTGATGGGAGGCTCTTTTGCTTTTATTCCAGCATCCCTGGCAAAGAATGTAAAATAGGGAAGTTTGAGGCCTGTGTGGAGAAAAGTGCCTGCTGAGGCAAGGGTCAGCATCAGCCATATCAATGCGTAATTCTCATGAGCTGCTGCTGAGACAACCATGGACTTGCTCACAAAACCGCTGAACAGAGGGAATGCCGAGATAGCAAAGCCGCCTACCATGTATAAGCTCAATGTTAAAGGCATCGTCCTGTACAGTCCGCCCAGTTCTGTAAGTTTTCTTCTCCCTGTCATATGTATCACAGCGCCCGCGCCCATGAAGAGCAGACCCTTGTAGAGTATGTGAGAAAAAGCATGGGATACCGAACCATTTACTGCAAGTGCGGTGCCTATCCCGACACCCGCAACCATGTAACCCACCTGGCTGATAATATGGTATGCAAGAAGCCTGCGTATATCGTTCTCAAGCACGGCATACACCACACCAAAGATTGCCATTGCTGCACCAAACCATATCAGGATCTCAACTCCTGAGAAAGCACGGAGCAGCACATATACTGCGGTCTTTGTGGTAAATGCGCTCAGGAATACCGCGCCTGTGACCGTGGCCTCAGGATAGGCATCAGAGAGCCATGCATGCAGCGGGGGGACTGCAGCGTTCAGCATGAAGCCGAACAGTATTAGATAGGAATCAAGTGAGCCAAAGTCCATTGGACCAAACTCGATAGAGCCTGTGTTCACAAGACGTATTATTATGCCAGCAAGTAAAGAGAGCCCGCCTGCGACGTGCACAAGAAGATACCGCAGACCCGCTTCTCTGGATGCTTTTTCTCTGCCGTACCATATCAGGAAGACAGATGAGAATGCCATTATCTCCCAGAAGACAAAGAGCGAGAGGAAATCCCCTGCAAAGACAACGCCAAGTGCGCTGCCCACGTACATGAAAGCGGCAAAATGCTGGCCGTCTTCCCTGACATGCAGGGCATACAGCATCCCGATGAATGCCATTATAACAAACACATATCCAAATGCCATGCTCAATTTATCGACCTGGCCGAATACCAGGCTGTACTCCAAGAATGGTATCACCCAGCCCGTACCCTCGCCCATATACAGCAGGTTGATAAAGGCAATGAGTGGAAGCAGGAGCAGATAGGCCTGCTTTACCTTTCCTTTAAGCAGGGGTATGAGAAAAGCTCCCACGAGGATTATGGCCCCTGGGGGTACCCACTCAATCATAGTAGTCCTCCTTTTTCATAAGCCATTTATGTCCTATGGTTTTAGATACTATGATTATCAGGACACAGGATACGAAGCCGTACAGGGCATTGAATCCAGGTATAGCGTCCCAGAAGAACTCTATTTCCCTGTCTATGAAGAAATCAGCCAGCACAACGATAGCAAGGCTTGCATAGAATATGCGCTTGAGGGTCTTTATGTTATCAGGATTATCCAGGTATTCAACATATCCCATCTATATACCTCCTGTCAGGTTCTGTACCGCAATCCTGACTATGGCCAGAAGTTCATCAGGCCAGATCCCGATCACAAGCGAGATTATCCCGGTCAGTACCAGCGGTACGAGCATGAATAATGGGGCTTCTTTGTAAGATAGTTCCTTATCAGGTTCTTTAAAAAAAGCATTTATGATTATGGGAGCAAAGTATGCGACGTTTAGAAGCGTACTTATAAGGAGTACGAACAGCAGGGGGATCTGCTCTATCTCTACTGAGCTAATCAGCATATACCACTTGCTTATGAAACCTGCCATAGGCGGCGTACCTGCCATACCGATCGCCCCCATGGTAAATGCCATCATCGTCAGGGGCATCTGTCTTGCAATCCCGTTCATCTCGCTGATCTTCTCTTTGCCTGATGCCACGATAATCGCCCCTGCACAGAAAAAGAGGGTGATCTTCATGAAGGCATGGTTTAGAATATGCAGCATTCCCCCTGTGATGCCAGCAGGTGTGAGCATGGCCACACCTAGGATAACATAGGAGAGCTGGCTTATGGTGGAGTATGCCAGTCTTTTCTTCAGGTTGTCGTGTGTGAGGGCGAACAGCGATGCAACCAGGATCGTGAATGCTACAAAATATGCCATTGCAAGGGCGATCCCTGTTTCCTTCATGAGATCAATGCCAAAGACATACAGGATGATCCTTGTTGCTGTGAATACCCCTGCCTTTACAACTGCCACGGCATGCAGTAATGCACTTACCGGCGTTGGGGCTATCATGGCTGTTGGGAGCCAGGAGTGGAGGGGCATGAAGGCTGCCTTGGCAGAGCCTATCATGAAGGTTATAAACAGCAGGTAGAGCATGTTCACAGGGATTCCATTATCTGCAAGAATCCCGCCCGGGGCAAAGTCCGTGGTGCCTGTGTAGTGGTACACGGCCAAGATAGAGAACAGGAGAAAGATACCGGCAGTCAGCAGGTATAAGAGGTATTTTCTCCCCGCGCCCATGGCATCACGGGTCTCAATATGTATGACCAGTGGATAGGTTGAGATCGTGAGTATCTCATAAAAAATGAAAAGGGTGAATAGGTTTGCAGAGAAAGCTATGCCTATTACAGAGGATAGCGCTACTGCAAAGCAGAAAAAAAATCTTGTCTGGGCATGCTCCTTCAATGTCCGCATGTAGCCGATTGAGTAGAAAGTTGTAAATATCCACAGGAATGATGCGGTTAACCCGAAGAGTAGACCGAAGGCATCCACTCTGAACATTATGGGCAGGTTTGGCAATACCTCCCACAGTTTGAGTTCGATGATCTTACCGTCCATGACAGCAGGGATCATGGAAGCCACGATCCCGAATTTGATGATCCCGGCTATAACTGAGATACTCTCCCTGATGTTGGGGTGCCTGCCAGACACGAGTATCATGACTGCTCCGATAAGAGAGACAAGCACTGCAAGACCCGGGCCAAACGATGTAACTGTTTCCATGTATTTCTCCTATGGCAATACTCCGATTACCCATTGTTCTATTACCCCTATGGGAAGGGATGCTAAAAGACCAAGCAATACCGTTATGGCTGCAAATGCCAGGATGGGTAGAAGCATACTCATGGGCGCTTCATCCTTCTTTATGTCCTCGTGTACGCCAAAGAACGCATTCTCAAAGATCCTCCAGAAGTAAACCGCAGTGAGCAGACTGCTTAAAAGGATAACTATAACAAATACCCATTCTCCTGCTCCCAGTGCCCCCCATGCAAGATAGAACTTGCTTGCAAAGCCTATTGTGGGAGGTATCCCTATCATGGAGAGCGCCCCGATCACGAAAGCAGCCATTGTGTAGGGCATCTTTTTACCCATACCTTTTAGCTGGTGGATGTTCCTGATACCTGTGCGGTAGATGATCGCCCCTGCAACCATGAAAAGCCCGACTTTCATCAGGCTGTGGCTCAGGATATGGAGAATTCCCCCTGTCATGGCAAGCTTGTTTGCCATGCCGATTCCCAGGAATATATAACCTATCTGGCTTACACTTGAATAGGCAAGCATACGCTTTATATCGTACTGGGCTATTGCCAGCACAGACCCTGCAAGTATGCCGATAGCCGCAACCCAGGAAAGAATGCTCATCACAGGTACTGTCTCTATCACATAGGAGGGGGATATAACCGTGAACATCACCCTGATAAGGGCATATATCCCCACCTTGGTAAAGGTACCTGAGAGCATGGCGCTCACGGCAGACGGGGCATGCGTATAGGCATCAGGAAGCCATGTGTGGAGCGGGAACAGTGCTGTCTTGATGCTCAATCCCACAACAAGCAGCGCAATCGCTACAAGGATGACCGGCCTTCCGTAGAGTTCAGGAAGGAGTGTTGAGATATCTGCCATGTTGAGGGTGCCTGTCATCACATACAGGTAGCCTATGCCTAAAAGAATAAAAGAAGCTGAAACCGTACCCATTATCATGTAGTTGAAGCTTGCTGTGAGAGAATGCCTGCCTCCCATAGCGATCATGGCATAGGCTGCCAGAGAGCCTATCTCCAGGAACACATACAGGTTGAAGATATCCCCTGTCACCACAATGCCCAGCATGCCTGTGGTGAGAAGTATATACAGCGTATACAGCGGCAGCTCTTTATCCGGGACCTCAAACCCAAGGCTTTTTCTTCCATATATAGAAACTGAGAAGCAGATACCTGCCACAATAACAAGCACAAAGGCGTTCAGAAGGTCAACCGCATACTCTATGCCCCATGGAGGCTCCCAGCCCCCCAGCCAGTAGCTTATGTTTCCTGCTGTTATCACCTGGTAGAGGAGAAAGATACTTATAAGGAACTGGAGCAGGGTTATAAAGGATGCCCAGAGACTGCACATCTCTTTTCTAATCAACCCTATGATGGGTGTGAAGAATGCCCCCAAAAGGCCGACTGCAATAATTAATACTGAAAGGTGGTCGGTTATCATCTGCTCAACTCTATGATCTTATCTTCATCAAGTGTCCCGAATTCTTTGTATATCCGTATAACAAGAGAAAGACCCACAGCCAGGGTGCTTACTGCTACGACTATTGCTGTAAGTATCAGTACATGCGGGAGTGGATTTACATAAACTGCAGGCTCCTTTAAGAGAATAGGTGCCGTGCCGCCGCTTACATCAGCCGCTGATACATAGAATAAGAATATGGAATACTGGAATATACTCATGCCTATGAGCTTCTTTATGAGGTTTCTCTTGCCTATCATGCCGTAAAACCCGATGGTCATGAGTACGATGTATATGATATAGTTATATTTTGCAAAAATTATGTCCAGTACCATCTATTCCACCTTCTTTCTAAGGGCAATATCATAGAATATGGAGACCATTATCGCCATTACTGTAAGTCCTATACCCACTTCTACGATCTCTATTCCGTATTTGCTCGCTTCAGCAGGTGAATGCCCGATCGGGATCACTCCATATTCAAGAAAGTTGCCTCCAAAGATTATGGCAAGTATTCCCACACCTACATATATAAGAGGTCCAGTGCTGGCCATTACCATGACCAGTTTCACAGGCAGTATCTTCTTTGTCTCCTTAAGGCCAAAGGCAGCGGTATGAAGAATAAAACCAGCCGCCAGGATAACGCCTGCCTGGAATCCGCCACCCGGTCCTAAAGCACCGTGGATGAGCACATACAATCCCCACAGCAGTATAAATGGGACCATGATACTGGCGCTTGTCCTGCATATTATGGATCCTGTTACGGATCTGGTTGTCACCACGGGTTCAGTTACAGATATGGCCTTCAATTCCATTTCCTCCTTATCAAAAGCATAACTGCAGTCCCTGCCGTGAATATCACCACTGTCTCACCCAGAGTATCGTATCCCCTGTAGTTTGCCAGCACAGCAGTAACAATATTGGGAACTCCTGATTCTGTATACGACCCCTCAATATACCGCTGCGCTACATGTTTATTGGCAGGAGCATCAGGGTCGCCAAGATCTGGAAGATCGGGCACACCATAAGCAAGAATTGCAAAGAAAAGAGCACAGCTCAAAATAGCCAGGTAACGCCTCATTACCTCTCCTCCTCATACCTTCCTGTGCAGGCTATGGCAGCCACAAGAAGTATGGTGGATACACCGGCGCCCACAGCAGCCTCGGTAAAGGCAACATCCACAGAGTTCATCTCAACCCATATAACAGCCATCAGAAAGCTGAAACATGCAAAAAGCACAGTAGACTCGAGGAGGTCCTTAACCATAATAGACGCCACAGCCAGGACAAGGATAAGCAAAAGCAGCACTAGATCAACAGAGAGTATCATTCATGCCCCTCCTTTCTCCAGAGCTTCCATCCTTCCCTTGTCCACATCTTATAGCCGCGGATGATTGCGGCCCTGAAGAGCGCATGGACTGCAACAGGACCTGTGAACAGCACAAAGAATATTATAAAAAGCAGCTTCACGCTCACAAGATCAGGGCCCTGAAATATCACAAGACCCATGAGCATCAAACTTACACCGAGAGTATCGCACTTGCCTGTGGCATGCATTCTGGAATATACATCAGGAAACCGCACAAGACCTATTGCGGCTGTGAGCATAAGAAACGCCCCGACTATCAGGAAAGCGGTTACAATTGCTAACTTCAATATCTCAGTTATCTCACTCATTCGCATATCCTCCCGCTCTCAATATACTTTGCGATAACGACCGTGGCTATGAAATTAAGGATAGCATAGAGCAGGGCTATGTCAAAAAAATGAGGCCTATTGAACACATAGCCAATAAGTACCAGGATAACGATGGTCTTTGTCCCGATAACATTCACACCGAGCATGCGGTCATATGGAGATGGACCCTTAATTATACGATACAGAACAATGGAAGTTGTTAAAAGCAGTACCCAGATAAACGCTTCAAAATAGACCATTACTTCCACTTCCCGGATTCTATGAATATATAACCGACTCTTGTAGCCATTTCACAGGGCGTGGTGAGAAGATTATCAGCAGGCTCCTGAGCTATTGAGTGAACATAGAATGTACCGTCCCTGTCCACATCAATGGTTATGGTGCCAGGGGTCAGGGTTATGGAATTTGCCAGGGTTGTCATCGAAAGATCGCTTTTCAATCCGGATTGAAATGATATGATGCGGGGATCGATTGGCATATCCGGGCTCAACACCCTCTTGACCACATCCCAGTTTGCAAGCGCGATCTGCCAGACTATCCAGGGTAAATATCCCACAAAGCGGATAAATGAAACGATGGCAGAACGCCATTCCTTTATCAGCATAAAGTGGCTGTGGAATGCATAGGAGACGAAAAGGGCACTGACAGCACCCAGTGATAGATAGAATATCTCAAACGCTCCTGAATTGAGGAGCCAGAAAAGATACATCACCACAAAGGTAGCTATGAAACTAAAGATTTTACTTTTCAACGCTTATCTCCTGTGCCTGTTGTGGTCATCTGCATCATGAGGGTACATCTTTAATATTAATCTTTTCATTTTCCTTTCGTTTTTCTTTTCAGGCTTTTTTATCTCTAATCAATCAGATGGTTTTTCCTGAGCTTCTCAAATACCAGCCCACCTTTTTCGGTCAGAATAAATCTCTTCCATGTATGCTTCCTGGGGGTAAGGCACTCAATCAGCTCATGTTCCTCCAGCTCCCGCAGTGCACGGCTGATATTCTGCAATGACCTTCCTGTCTTCTCTGCAATCTCTGATGCCTTTATCAGTCCATGCTCATGGATTGTTCTCATTACCAGTAACCTCCGGTCTACTGTTAAAATCCATTTTGTAAGTTCGTCTATCTCCATCATTGCAAAAATATACATATTCATTATTTAATCTTTTGTAATTCGATTATAATATCGCCATTATCATCAAGGTAGATGTCTTTTGCCTTGCCTTTTCCTATTAGTCTCATAGAGAGCTTCTATACTCTATACGCTTAAATAATTTATCATATTCTGTAATAATCACTAACCTCAGCTATCCGCAGTTCTGTGTCGATATGATCCAGCAAGCATGATATTAGTCCCCACTATAAGTACCCTGTGCGAAACAAAGCAGCCATCTCCTATCGAGCAGTCAAACACCACTGAGTTAAGCATCATCTTATCACCGGTATTACGCAAGGTATAAATAACCTATCATATGTTCTAATAAAATATAATGTTTAAACATTAATTTTGAGACATGGAGGAAATGATATGGATATGGATAGGAATATATTGGATGATGACCCTGCTACTGGATTTGGAAAATTAAAATCAGATATACTTGATAAGGAACTCTGTACAGGTTGCAGCATATGTACTGTGATGTGCCGCCTTGAGAACATAGCTTTTGATGGACACCCTGTCATGAGACAGGAATGTGCAAGCTGCCAGTTATGTAATATTGTGTGTCCCAGGGCAGGGGAGATATCTTCAAAGCTTCAAAAGGAATGGGACATCCTCAACAGACATGCTCTTATCCGCTCAGCCAGAAGTACAGATGAAGGTATACTGAATGTGTGCCAGGACGGTGGAGTAACGACCAGCATTCTGTGGTATGTGCTGAATAAAGGTCTGATCAACGGCGCTGTGGTATCTGGCGTGAAAGACCTGAAACCCGTCCCTATGATCGCAACAACTTATGATGAGCTTATTTCTTCAGCTGGCGTGCGGTATTCCCCATCACCTACCTACCAGGCGCTTCTTTCCGATTCCAGAAACGGCAATATGCGCAACCACCTAACAAGGTTGGGGCTCGTGGGTACACCATGCCAGGTACTTGCCCTCAGAAATATGCAGATGCCTGATCTGGAGGGAGCAGTACTTGAACCGTCTGATTGTATTGAATTCACTATCGGGCTTTTCTGTATGGAACAGTTCGATAGTAAACTTACAGAGTACCTCAAAAAAAAGATGGACATGCAAAATGCTAAGAAGTTCAGGATGACCAGAAACGGTCTCATCATAAGCTTTACTGACGGAAGTAAGATCCTAATCGAACATGCCGAAATAAAGAGATTCATCAGGCCCAACTGCCGCATCTGTACTGATTTTACTTCAAAGTATGCCGACATCTCCGTAGGAAGCGCCGGGTCGCCCGCAGGCTGGACTACCGTGATAATAAGGAGCGAGATTGGAAGATCGATCTATTATGGGGCGCTAAGAGGCGGGTTCATGGTTGAGAACCCCAAATCCCCGAAGACGCAGATCATCGAAAGGCTGTCAAGCAAAAAAACGGAGCGCAGCGCTAAGAATCTTATTCATTACGCAGAGCGCACAGAGTTGTAATAGTTCTCTGTGGTTTTTTAAGATTATCGTTACTTTTACGCAACCCTCCTCATTTATATTATTAATAATAGCAATATATTTAAACTAAACATCCAATATGGCAGAGAAAAGGCGAAAAGATGTGGCTTCAGTATTGAGAGGATACTTTATTAGTTCTTATGCTGGGCACGATCAGGAGCTAAAAATGAAAAAATGGATATCATTAGTTTTCCTAATACTGTTACTCCCCCTGGCGAGTGCGGTCAGTTACCCGCAACTTGCAGGTTTTGTTACCGATAATGCCGATATGATAGACCCGGCATATGAGGCAAAGATAACACAGCTTGCACAGAAGATAGAAAAAGAGACTACTGTGGAGATCGCGGTCGTGACCATAGAATCCTTAGAAGGGGAATCAAAGGAGATGTATGCTACAGGGCTCTTTGAGAGAGCCGGCATAGGTAAGAAAGATAAGGATAACGGTCTTTTGATTTTTGTAGCAAAACAGGAGCGGGAATACAGGTTTGAGGTGGGTTACGGGCTTGAAGGTATTATTACCGACAGCATGAAGGTTAACATCGGGGATAGGATAATCGTACCAAATTTCAAAAATGGCGAATACGGCAAAGGTATCTATGAGGCAATGCTGGTAATCGAGGGACTCATCGGAGGCAATGAAGAGGTCATATCAGAATACGGTACTAATCAAACTGATCGCTCAGAGATACCTGGCTGGTTATTTCTTCCAATCTTTGGCTTTGTAATATTAATTATTATCTTGAGTACTATGTCAGAGCAAAGACATAGAGGCAGAGGATATTATGGCGGTTATGGCGGTTATAGCGGATATCCAAGAGGCGGCTTTGGAGGCGGTGGACGTGGTGGGGGATTTGGAGGTGGCTTTGGAGGATTCGGCGGTGGAAGATCAGGCGGAGGAGGATTTGGAGGCAGATGGTGATAAAGATGGTGATAATTAACTGGTGATATAATGGCTACAGAAAAAATTAAGGAAATACTTGGAGAGAACCTGGTGGCACTTATGGAGTATTACACAGGTGATGAGAAGAACATCCTTGCGGTATGCAGTAATCTTGATTTTGATACTTTACGCAGGTTCAAGCAATTAAAGGAAATACCCCTTGTCCTTACAAAGGAAGAGCTCACTGGCGGCGTGGATGTGTTTCCGATTGAATTCCTGAACATCAAGCAGCATCATAAAATACTCTCTGGTGAGGATTTCCTGAAGGATATAGTGATATCTAAAAAGCACCTGCGCCACCAGCTTGAGTTTGAGTTCCGCTCAAAGCTGATCCACCTTCGTGAAGAGTACCTTCAATTCAAGGGTAAGGACGTTGAGGATCTAATAATTTCCGCGCTCCCTACACTTGCACCCATAATAGGCGGGCTTATGTACCTGAAGGATCTGCATTATGAGGATGCACAGGATATGCTCAGGACCGTTTCAGATGAATACGGTATAGATATGCAGGTCTTAAAAGAGATCTATGATATAAAGCATGGTAAAACTAAATTTAAGAAAGACAAGGAATTATATATAAAGGATCTAATCAGGATACTTCACGATATAGGAAAGATTATTGATGAATTTGAGGTGACGGGATGAATTCGAAAAACGCATTACTTGCAGTCTTAGGCGCAATAGTAGTTATTGCGCTCCTGTTTGGCGGCTGGTTCCTTTTCACATATAACGGTATTGTAGCAGCACAGGAGAGCGTTGATGCCCAGTGGGCCCAGGTGGAGAGCCAGTACCAGCGCCGTGCTGATCTTATTCCAAACCTTGTTGAGACAGTGAAGGGCTTTGCAGCACAGGAGAAGGATATCCTGGAAAACGTGACAAGACTCCGCAGTCAATGGAGTGCGGCCTCAACTCAGGAAGAGAAGATGGAGGCTGCAAGAGGCATGGATTCCGCTCTTGCAAGGCTGCTTGTGGTCGTGGAGAACTATCCACAGCTTAAGTCGAATGAGAATTTCCTTGCCCTGCAGTCTCAGCTTGAAGGCACTGAGAACCGGGTTGCAGTGGAGCGGATGCGCTACAATGAAAAGGTAAGGGACTACAATACCAGGATTAAGCAGATGCCAGCATCAATCGTAGCCAGTATGTACGGTTTCAGTGCCAGGTCGTTCTTTGAGGCAGATAAAGGGGCAGAGGTGGCACCAAAAGTTATTTACATAATTACACACTAAGAGTCTATCCATCATGGAATTACTAATCCAATTCAGCATACTTATTCTATCCCTTGCAGCCCTGATAGTTTTTGCTGATAAACTAATCGATTCTTCGGCAAAGCTGGCAAAGGCATTCGGTATTACAGAAGCGGTAATAGGTCTTACACTGCTTGCGTACGGCACATCCCTTCCTGAGCTTGCCGTTTCCTCCATCTCCTCTGTCTCTGATCATCCCCAGCTTTCAGTCTCGAATGTTATAGGGTCCAACATATTCAATGTTGCTTTAGTCTTCGGGCTGGCTGCTTATATCAGGTCATTCACGGTGAAAGAGGCGCATATGACGGGACGGGATAATTACATAATGGTGGTTACTACTCTTTTGCTGGTAGCCCTTATTTTCTTTTTTGGAGGTATAAGCCGCACAGCAGGCTTTATTATGATTCTATTACTGGCTGGCTATACATACTACCTGCTCAGGCATGATAGAGCCTCCAACCAGTTGATAAAAGACGAAACAGTGTCAAAGCCCAGGGAAATTGGTATTGTCATTGCCTGTTTACTTGTGGTAATAATAAGCGGAAGGTTTGCAGTTGACTCTGCAGTTCAGGTTGCAAAGGGACTGGGAGTAACAGAATGGCTGATCGGCGCAACTATAATAGCAGCAGGCACATCATTACCTGAACTGGTAGTAAGCATAACTGCAGCGAAAAAAGGGTTCTTTGGCATGTCTGTTGGCAATATCGTTGGTTCAAACATATTCAATATCATGTGGGTTCTGGGATTCGCAGCCTCACTGAGTCCGATCTACATGAATTTTGACATGATAAAATGGGACAGCGTGTTCCTATTTGCGGTAACCTTTCTATTAGCATATCATCTGGTGAAAACAAGGGTATCACGCAGTGATGGAATACTCTACCTCGCGATATACCTTGGCTATATCACCTATCTGTTATTTTTCAATAATTTATCATGAAGACTTACTTTTTTATTGATCTCAATAAGGGATGAAAAGAATATAAGAGCTATAATAATTACCGCTAATCCAGCTACAGCGAAGCTTGCCTGGAAGCCGTACCGATCCGCAACCACCCCGCCTATAAAGGGACCTGCTGCGAAGCCAAGAGAGCCGAACAGGTTGAACCCGCCCATAGCAGTGCCCCGCTTTGCCAGATTTGCCAGATCGCCTGCCAGTGCAGCCGATGGTGGATACATGAGGGCCCCAACCACACCACCCAGTACCATAACCACGACCAGCATTGGCGGCGCAACAATGCCCACGCTCACCACTGCGATACCGTATAGCAGGGAACCGACAATCAATGGGGGCACTCTTCCTATCCTATCAGATATAGCGCCGAGGGGATACTGAAGGAAGGCAAAAGGTATTAAAAACGCTGTCATGTACATCCCGATACTCCCTGAACCAATACCGTATTTAATGGCAAGCATAAGCGGGAATATCACAACAAAAAACCCTACTGTGAACCGCTCTACAAAGGAAAAGGCATACGGTATAAATATCCTCTTCTCTTCCTTAAGTAACAGCAGTGCGTCTCTCAATGAGGCTGATCTTGACTCAAGTTTGCGCTCTTTGAGAGCTATTGCCGTAATCGATGCCCCGATAAGCAGCATGAATGAGCCAACGTAGAGGGGATACAGGGGATCTACTGCGCCGATCTTTCCACCAAAAGGTGCGCCCATGGCATTGCCAAATGCCATACCCATGCCAAGTATCCCCATTCCCCTACCATAGTGTGTCTGTTTTACTATGTCCAGTACCGAGGCCATGAGAAGAGAAAATGCCATGACCGTGAAGATTCCTTCAATAAAGCGCAGCACCAGCAATACCGCCATGGTGGGCGCCAGGGTGAGGCTGAACATGAGGACAGCGTTTCCCAGAAAGCCTGCCAGGATGAAAATTTTTCTCTTCCCCATTCTATCAGATATGCTGCCCCAGATAAGTGAGAATATTACATAGGCTGCAAGGTTTACTGAGACAAAGAGGCTTGTCTCTTTCAAAGATACGATATTGAACCTCTCCATGACAAATTCCTTCTGTACAGGATAGATGAGGGTAACGCTGAACATCAGTATGAACGTCAAAATGCCAAGAAGGTATATCTCCCGGTAGCCTGTTTTTTTAGTCATGGTATCCATGACTTTTTAATATGTGATAAGGTATTTAAGCTATTGGAGAGTGTCAAATATATATACAAGAAAAGCCCTATCATTATTTGGGAATTGGAGGTATAGATTATGGCGAGATATGTTATAATGTCCGATCTGACAGATGAAGGTGCTAAGACCCTTAAGAAGAATCCTGATAGAGTAAAAGAAGTTAATACCGAGCTTAAAGGTATGGGTATAAACGTACTTGATCAGTACATTGTCCTGGGAGACTTTGACTTCCTGACCATCGTAGAATGCGAGAGTGAGAATATGATCTTCAAGGCAATTGTTGAACTTTTGTCCCGCGGCAGCATCAAAACAAGAACCTACAGGGTAATACCTGTTAACCAGTTCATTGAATCACTTAAATGAGCAGGCATCCAGCCGCCTTCACTGGCGGCTCCTTACTCATAATTGTAGAAAAAAAATTTAAAGTTGTTTGGTTATCACAATCTCAATAATGGAGACATTGGACACTCCATTTTCTGAGGCAATTTTTTCAGTACCGATCTTGATATCGTTTATTTTAACATCTGTTATGAACCTGTTCCTTGAGACCTCTACAGCATCCACTGCTCTTGATATTGCTTTTCCTCTTGCTTTGATAGTAACCTCTTTTGCACCGTTGCTAAATTCCTTGACCACAGCGAGAACATAGTTCATCACTGGCTTGTTTCCGATATATACCGTGTTATTCTCAGTCATTGTGCCTCCTATCGATTGTTATATAATGAATTACAATGATGCTACATAAACTTAACTAGAAATTATACAGGTATAAATTTAATTTCTCAATGCAGGAAATGCCTCATTCCAGTGAAAACAAGTGAAATACCGAGCCTGTTTGCAGTTGCTATCACTTCTTTATCCCTTATCGAACCGCCTGGAGATACAATATATCTGATGTGGTTTTCTGCCGAATAGATGATGCTGTCATCAAATGGGAAGAAGGCATCACTTGCAAGAACGCACTCATTCAGAACACGTTTAATGAATTCATCCTCGCTTATATCAGGTTTCTCTTGTTCGTACAGCAGTTTCAGGTTATCGACTGCTTTTGTTGCAGCAAGCTTTCGGATAGAATCTACTCTGTTTGGCTGGCCTGCGCCCATTGCAAGTACATGGTAAAACCCCTTTTTGTACTCGCGTGCTATGACAACAGCATTGGATTTTGTGTATTTGCAGGCGGTCAATGCGAACTCGGCAAGCCCTCTTTTGTCATCAGGAAAAGGATGCTCGCTGACGACATCCCATCTCTTATACAATCCCCTGTTCCTTGATTGCATAAGCAGCCCGCCCACGATATAACGATATGTATTCTCAAGCTGAATTCCATTATCCATAGGGAGCTCCAGGATTCTCAGATCTTTGCTCTTGTTCCTGAGGAACACAAGCGCATCATCATCATAGCCTGGCGCGATTATCAGCTCCACAAACTTGCCCCTCAGGAATTCCAGGGTCTCAAGATCAGGCTTCTGCGACATGCAAATAATACTGCCAAACGATGATACAGGATCTCCGTCCCATGCCTTGGATAAAGCCTCAGAGAGTGTTTTACCTGTTGCAAATCCACACGGGTTGTTGTGCTTCACTACTGCTACAGCATTGCTATTCTTGAGCTCAAGCACCACGTTCAATGCGCCCTCAGCATCTACATAGTTATTATACGACAGCGCTTTTCCGTGGAGTTGTTTTGCGTTTGCAAGAGAGGGTTCAGTCACACCTGGCTCTTTATAGAACCAGGCACTTTGATGCCAGTTTTCTCCATACCTGAGCGTTCGACCTTCGACGAATTTCAGCCTGAGAATATCCTCGTTGATCAGCTTGCGGCTTAAGTATCTATCAATAGCGCAATCATAATCTGCTATTCTGCGAAAGGCCTTTACAGCCAGCCGCTCTTTTGTGTGAAGGCTGATATCCCCATCTTCAAGTTCTTTTAGAATAGCACGATAATCCAGGGGATCGGTTATTACAGCAACATGCCTGTAATTCTTTGCAGCAGCCCTTACAAGAGCAGGTCCACCAATATCGATATTCTCAATAGCCTCATCCAGAGTAGCATTTTCCCGTGCTGCAACCTCTTCAAAAGGATAGAGATTCATAGCGACTATATCAATGAGATCAATACCTTCCCGACTTGCTTCTTTTATATGAAGTGGATTGTCCCGCGCAGCAAGAACAGCACCGTGTATCATGGGGTGAAGTGTCTTTACTCTTCCCTCCATCATCTCAGGAAAACCTGTCAGGGCGGATACATCTATTACAGCTATACCCGCATCTCTTAGAACTCTGGACGTTCCACCTGTTGAGATGATATCAAAACCAAGCCTGTTAAGCGCGGCTGCAAAATCAATTATGCCGGTCTTATCAGAGACACTGATTAGAGCTTTTTTTGGCAGAATGCATCACCTTATATGAATAGAAAATGAACGTTATAAGCTTTTCTGAACCAATGGTTGTGTATGGTTTTGACAAAACCTTTAAGTACTATAATGAACAGAACAAGTCTTATGGCATGGAGTTGCCGCTGCAACTCTCTGGGCTTTAAGATAGGAGTATTGCATATGTATAAATTCTCAAAAATAAGAAAAACAGTTCAGCTTACATCTTTAATGGTAAGCTCGGTAATCTTTGTGATTGCACTGTATGGGATAGCAACGCATAATGATAAGTACTTTGAGATCGGGCTTCTCCTGATAGGGGCTGTACTGGCAGGGGGAATCCTGCTGGCGTCTGTTCTGGGAAGATTCTGGTGTGGATGGCTGTGCCCACGCGGGACGTTCCTTGAATATGTCCTTGGGAAAGTATCATATAGATCCAGTATTCCCAAAAGACTGAGGACTACAGGGTTTAAATTGTTTATCGCATCGATAATGGCGACCATGTTCATTATTGTCCTTCTGGGGAAAAATCCGCTTCTGATATCCCAGGATAAACTTGCATCCATAGGTGGATTTATTGTATTCATATGCATAGCCACCACGCTTTTGATATCGATACCTCTTGGCATTATATACATGCCAAGGACATGGTGCAGCTTCTGTCCTGTTGGTTATGCGCAGTCCATCCTGTCAAAGAACAAGATCCTTCATATATCAATAGAGGACTGCAAAAATTGCAAAAAATGCCATACGGCATGCCACATGGATATCTGTAAGGATTATACAGGAAAAAGCAGGACAATAGAACATCCTGACTGTTTTGCCTGTTTTAAGTGTACTGACTCATGTAAAATCGGTGCTAACAGGCCGATCATAATCCCAAAAATAGAAAAGTCTGGAAATTAATAGACGTATCTGGCTAAAATTGTTCAAGCCGATACATTTTTTAGGTATGCAGGTTAAATAAAATTTATGAAACATAAATTTGCCTTGCTTTTGGTCATGGCGGCAATCATAGTAAGTGGCTGTATCGAAGAGAGAGTCGAGCTACAGAAACCAACAGTCACTGTAAGAGATGTCGATGTCGTAAATGTCACCCAGGAAGTCTTGAATCTGGATGTTCATGTTGTAGTCGATAATCCAAATCCTGTTGGCGCAAACCTTGCAAGGATTGCCTTTGATATATACTATCTACAGGACAGTGAGTCTAACTTTCTGGGGCACGGAGAAAAATACGATGTAGAGATCAGGAGTGAGGGACAAACACCAGTAACAGTACCTGTAGCGGTTAATAATACACAGGCTATTCAGGCTGTATCAGAGATTGCAAGGGAGGGCGCTGTTACAATAAGAATAGATGGCTCTGCGTTTCTTGACCTGGGAGTAACCGAATTTGAGATCCCATTTGAGATTACAAGAGAGATTACACCTGAGACCCTGAGAACATGAGACAGCTCACAGACCTGGATAAGAGAATACTTGCAAAACTGGCGCCTGAGCTTGAAGGCGCAACAGGTCCTGCTCCAGGTCATGATTTTAAATTTGTTCTGGTCCCTGTATCCCACAGGGTATCCGAATCTCCTGAGGATTTTGCGGCCAGGTTTACCAGATTGACAGATGAAGAGCTTACCTATCTTGTGGATTTGATTTTACGCGGTGAGGAGGATGTGCGCTCGTTAGCAGAAGGGGATTTTGATGCTCTGATTGAAGTAATAGAGAATAGGTTACCTGAGAAGGCGAAAGAATTTGAGTAATACAAGATATAAATACTCTTACAGATAGATAGAGTATTATGCCTGAAGCAGAATTGTTAGAGAGAATCATATCCGATCTTGATTTTTTAAAGAAAAAGGTCGCTGAAATTGAAGAAAATATTGAAGACATTAACATTGATCTACATCATGTTAAACCTGAGTATATGAAAAAACTTGAAACTATTAAAAAAGAAGGAACTGTTTCTAGCGCTGAATTTGAAAAGAAGTTTGGTGTAAGTGAGCGAGATCTTAAGCAATCCTCATCATTACAAGCCTCTGCAGCATGAAATGTATGGTTTACGGAGAGTTCATATAGATAAGTCTTTTGTTCTTGTTTTTGAGATAATTGAGGAAGAGAATAAGGTGATTTTTCTGGAATCAATCAAAAACCAGCTTATTCTGAACAGGCATCAGTATAGCGGAACCTTCCCGTACGCAAGCTCCATACAGAACTCCTGTATATTCGCAAGCTCCTTATCAATAACCTCATCTATCTCTTTCTTTACGCTCTCAAGTGAGCCCTCTTCCATGATTACCTGCGCTGCGGCTATCTTGGGCTGGTCTATGGGTTCGCCGATCTGGCTTAATAACCACACATATACTTCCTTGATGTCAGGGACGTTCAGATAGACCTCATTGGCGATCCTGTGGCTGAGCACGTTGTATATCTTCCCAACATGGCTCACCGGGTTTTTTCCTGCTGCGGCTTCACTGCTCACGGGCCGGTTCAGCGGAATGATGCCGTTAACCCTGTTCCCGCGCCCGACCTGGCCTGAATCAGCATCCTCGGCAGATGTGCCTGTTACAGTAACATATATCCCTCCCATGCCCCGTCCTTCTCTATCAAGCGTATTTAAAAAAACAGAAGGTCTAAGTTCAGTTCTCTCTGATACATAGGTCTTTATATCTTCAAGAAGCTCGTCCTTTTTTCTGAAATAGTCTTCCTCAGATTCGATGAACGTATCTATAAGCGAATCCGCTATTGTTAGATAAAGATCAGCTCCAGCCCTGAGTCCCATAACCTTGATATCCTCGCCTGAGACAGGAAATCTCTCTTTAAAATCAGGAGAATTCATATACCTCTCAATCTCAAGCACTATACTCTCAGTAGCCGTCATCGGGGCGTATCCAACCGCAGCCGAGGTATCGTTTGCCCCGAGTATAGCATCTTTTCTTTTAAAAATATCAGTGAGTTCTGCTGAACCATGAGCTATCTCAACCTGGTACTCGATAGATTCAGGATTAACAAACCTGAGATTATCCTTTAACCATTGTTTTGCCGTATCTATTGCGATACTACCGACATCGATGAACTCACCATCGACTTCAAAAGTAGCCCTGTCTCCGAAGATGAGGCGCATAGGCTTTAAGATGACGCCTCCGCCGAACTTTGTCTTCACTTCCCCTGCCACCAGCATCCCCTTATCGATATTATGGTGCATGACAGAGCCGAATCTTTTAATATATTCCTTTGAGAGTTCGACTGAGACCTGGTTCATTATTGAATCGCATATATAATCAGGATGTCCTATGCCTTTTCTCTCTACCACCTCTACTTTTCTCTCAGCTATCGGAGTGGCGCTCAGCTCTTCTATCTCGATATTTCGCAAGTGATCACCTTATTTACCCCTCAGGTACCTCTCAATCAGTCCCTCATAATACTTCAGGGTATCTTCCATGAGTCTCAGATCATTCTCTGTTAATGTCCTTATATGTCTGCTGGGTATATCGAGTACTACACTGTTAGCCGGGATCTTCTGCCCCGGCAGCACCAGCGCGCCTGCGCCGATAATGGAGTACTCACCGATCTCAGCGCCATGCAGTATTACAGAGTTGATACCAACAAGCACATTGTTTTTTATCAGGCTGCCGTGAACAACACTTCCGTGTCCAACAGTGACATCATCACCGATCTCGATATCAGTCTCATCCGCATGGATAACAGCATTATCCTGGATATTACAGCCCCGGCCTATGCGTACTTTTCTCCTGTCACCGCGGATAACCGAGTTATACCAGACGCTTGATCTTTCTCCTATCGATACATCTCCGACAACACATGCAGTTTCTGCTATAAAAACATCCTCAGATATAGATGGTCTTCTATCGTCAACTGGGTATAACATATCTACTCCTTATATCTTCTCGGGATTAAAACCCATTATCTCCCAATGATAAAAAGCACTTACTCACATAAATAGGTTATTAGATTAAGAAATTTTTTGTATGACCTGTGCATTTTAGAGGTGATATCAGGTGTAATATGTCAGGTGTAATCTTCCTTGGAACTGGAGGCGGCAGAAGGATTGTCCTGAGCCAGTTGCGCCGCAGCGGGGGTTTCTGGCTTAAACTGGATGATGTGAACATCAAGGAGCATCTCAGCGAGAACAGGGGTGGAAGTTATAGCTGCGCATGACGGCCTGAGTATAGATTTTGAATAATATTTGATTAAAGTTTACTTCTTACAGACTCTATCCTCTCCTCCATCTTTTTTGGAGAATCTCTTCGATCATCAATTGTGATATGTGTGACCACCCTTTTAACACCTCTATTAATCAGTGCCTCATGGGCGGCTTTTACCGCGTCTAAGGCCTCGTCAATGGAAGATACCTCCATCACCGTGCCCATGGGAGTTAACTGGTATTTTACGCCTGATTTTTCAATAGCTTTAACGGCAGCAGAGATATACGGGCTCATGCTGGTATTTCCCGTTCCCAGCGGGATTATCTCAAGTTCTGCCGTAATAATTGGTTTCATCTAACCACCATATGTCTGTTGGTTGCAGAAGGCAAAAATACTTTCGGTTACTAATAAGAGGAAAATATGACTGAGCGAAAATATCTTCGATGGAAAAAATGCCTGATCTGTGATGATTTTGTAAAATTGATGTTCCCTGAGGATGCAAAGAACATGCTTATTATCTATGAGCCGGTGGAAGGGATGAGCAATGATTCAAAGAACTGGAAAAAGAGGCAGCTTGGATATATTCACAGGGCATGCCTGAATAAGGCTGGCTCTATGGTAAAGACCAGATATAACAGCAGTGCTTCAGAGGTTATGTAGTGGCATATAGAGATCTACGTGAGTTCATAGAACTTCTTGAAAAAAAAGGCTTGCTTCGGCGGATAAAAACCCAGGTCAGTGCAGAGCTTGAGATAACCGAAATCCTGGACAGGGCAGTAAAAAGCAGTGGTCATGCGTTATTATTTGAAAACGTTGAGGGCTATAAGATACCGGTATTTGCCAACGCTTTCGGGACAATGGAGCGCATTAACCTTGCGCTGGGTGTGAATGATATGAACGAGATAGGTGAGAGAATCCAGAAACTTCTGGAACTTGAAGCTCCATCCAGCATCTGGAACGGGATCAAGATGCTCCCCCGGCTTGGGGAGCTTGCATCGTTTGCCCCGAAGTACGTAAAATCAGGACCTTGCAAGGAAGTCATACTCAAAGAGGATTTTTCACTTGAAAAATTCCCTGTACTCAAGTGCTGGCCAGGGGACGGCGGCCGCTTTATCACCCTCCCGCTTGTGTTTACTAAAAACCCGAAGACGGGAAAACAGAACGTGGGGATGTACAGAATGCAGGTGTATGATGGCAGGACAACAGGTATGCACTGGCACATCCATAAGCACGGGGCAAGGGATTATGCTGATGCAGGTAAAGATGGAAAAATAGAAGTCGCAGTCGCTATCGGTGCTGATCCTGCGGTTGTTTATTCAGCGACCGCACCATTACCTGATAACATCGATGAGATGATGTTCGCCGGGTTCCTCAGGAGAAAGAACGTTGAGCTTGTTAAATGTGAAACTGTTGATCTGTATGTTCCCGTACATGCCGAGATCATACTTGAAGGATATGTGGCATCATCAGAGCGGCGTGTTGAGGGACCTTTTGGGGATCATACAGGGTATTACTCGCTGGAAGACGAGTTCCCTGTATTCCATATAACCTGCATTACCCACCGCAGAGACCCGATATACCATGCCACTGTTGTTGGAAAGCCTCCGATGGAGGACGCGTATCTTGGCAAAGCCACGGAGAGGATCTTCCTTCCCCTTATGAAGATGCAGCTTCCTGAGATCGCTGATATTAATCTGCCTGTTGAAGCCGTCTTCCACAACCTCTGTATCGTATCCATTAAAAAACGGTATCCCGGGCATGCTAAGAAGGTGATGTTCGCACTCTGGGGTATGGGTCAGATGATGTTTGCAAAAACAGTGATCGTGCTTGATTATGACGTGAATGTACAGGACATGGGGGAAGTGCTGTGGGCGACCACTACACGAATGGACCCTGCAAGAGATGTCGTTATAATCGACAGAGCGCCGACAGATACCCTTGATCATGCTTCGCCTCATCCAAACCTTGGCTCAAAGATGGGGATCGATGCCACACGGAAAGGGCCTGATGAAGGTTTCAACCGGGAATGGCCTGATGCTCTAGAGATGGATAGTGAGATTAAAGCACGGGTAGATCGGATATGGAAGGAGCTTGGTCTGTGAACTACCATCCAACTTGTCGGATGGCTTCTTGCTTCAACGACTACCTACTGGAGTCTCAGCAAGCGTTAATTCGGCTGATGTTAAGTCCTCGTTGGCTGGGCAACCCCAGTTAGGCTTAACCCGTTCCGTGCCTACTATGTCTCGTTCCCATCTCAGTTCGGCTTTACATGATTCCAAGCAGAGAACGACAGGTTTGTCAAGACCTTCTTTGCCTGTAGGTAAACACACTGGAGCGGAAATTGTCATGAAAACATATATATTTAACGCAAGAGGTACGATTCATCATCCCTGCTCAGGTCTTCTCCGCCATAATAGATCTGCTGGGCAGCGTTATAGATATCTTCCATGCCAGAGCCATACATGGATGATACTGGAAACAATATCTGGCCGGCTCCGAATGATCTGAGGACTGATAAAAACTCTATGCTCAATTGCGTGCGCATAGTGGGAATTTCATTATGGATTGCTTCATCAAGCTCAATTAAATCCCTGCTCCATCCCAGAATTTTCTTGCGCTCATCATCTGTCAATATATCTGACTTGGTGAGAGTACTGATAAAAGGAACATTGAACCTGACCTGCACAGAAGCTGCCTGCAGCATCAGTGTGATAAAACCTGATGGGGTTTTTGAGATAACAGGATCATAGAGAAAGCTGATTATCGATTTATCTGCACCCAGGGAATCGATTAAGAATTTTCCGGACTGCCTCAGGATAAACAGCTCCATCTGACCCGGCGTGTCAATAATAACGTATTCTGCATCATAACTCTCAATTTCCTCTTTCATTTCGTCGATGTTCATGGCAAGCATGTCAGCAGCTATAATCTGCGCCCCGTTTGGCCCGACACCGTAATCTTCCATAATATCACCTAATTCAATCCAGTCCCGGATATCCACGTCAGGAGTATAAGGCGCGTTCTCAATACCAGGATCAAGGTTTACTGTTATTGCATTGTATCTCTGGTGCTGCATCCATCCGGCAAATGCGCCTGTAAGTGTAGATTTGCCGCTTCCTGCTGAGCCGATAAAGTAAAGATTAATCATTTCTATCAGGGATAATATCGGTTATATGAGAAAAGAGTTGTGATGTTTGCCAGACTTAAACTGTATATGGATTTTGTAGTAATAAAGCACACCCTGTTTGCTATTCCATTTGCTTATCTTGGTTCATTTCTTGCAAGCAATGGAATCCCGGAGCCTGGGATATTATTCTGGGTAGGGCTTGCGTTCCTGGGGGCAAGGAGCGGGGCAATGGCGCTTAATAATCTTATCGATAAGGATATAGATGTAAAAAACCCGAGGACTGCTACCCGTGAGCTGCCATCAGGGAGGATAGGAATATACGAGGTATGGGGAATTATACTGGTATCGTATTCCCTGCTGTTCTACTCTGCCTATAAATTAAACCCGCTGTGTCTCTTGCTTGCGCCCATTATCCCGCTAACGTCAATCATATATCCCTATCTTAAGCGGTTCTCTCCTGTATCGCATTTCGTTCTCGGGCTCAACCTGGGCTATGCGCCCGTGGGTGGCTGGCTTGCTGTAACAGGTGCTTTTAATCCGTTCGGCCAATCCGAGCTTGCGATGCTTCTCTTGCTGTTTGCTGTCACCTTCTGGGTCGCGGGATTTGATATGATATACTCGCTGCAAGACCTTGATTTTGATAAGAAAAACGGGCTTTATTCCATACCGTCCGTATTCGGTGTAAAGATCGCACTCGGTTTATCGTTCGTGTCGCATATTCTTATGCTTTTGCTTCTTGCTGGCCTGATGTATATGCTAAAGCTCGGAAGCATATTCACGGCAGGGCTGGTGATTATTGCATTACTGATCTGGTATGAGCATACACTGGTTAAGCCGGGTAATTTTACCAGTATCCCTGTGGCGTTCTTTAATGTTAATGCGGCTGTGAGTTTGAGCATGCTTGTTTTTACGGTTATGGATGTGCTTTCTGGTTAAATTAAAATATCAGTACAACCATAAGGTACAACTATGCCCTTAACAAAAGTCAGTCATAAGTTTCAGGTTGTAATCCCGAAAGATGTACGAGAAATCCTTGGTATTTCAAAAGGAGATACGTTGCAGGTCTACGAGAGAGATAATGAGATCGTGATGAAAAAACTTGAAATAAAAAAGCCTTTATCACTTAAAAATTTAAAGGGACTTGGTAAGGAGATATGGAGAGATATCGATGTTGAGGAGTATATTAAGAAGGAGCGGGAGAGTTGGTAAATTATAGAAGAATCGGGCTTGATACTAATGTGCTGATTTATTATATCGAGGAGCACCCTGTTTTTCTTGAAAAAGTTGAGCCTCTGATTGATTGGATAGCTGATGGTAGGGTTATCGGAATAACATCATATGTGACGCTTCTTGAGTTGCTTGTAAAACCTATCAAGGAAAAAAGATCTGATCTTGTTGACCAGTATAAAAAAATACTTACGAGTCAACTTGAGATGGTTTCGCTGGACGAGTCGGTATCTTTAAAAGCGGCAGAACTAAGAGCAAAATACGGAATAAAAACACCTGATGCAATACAACTGGCATCTGTTATATCTAAAAACGGGGATGCCTTTATTACCAATGATAGACGATTGGAAACTATTGAGGAGATTAGAGTTTTAAATATAAGGGATCTTTAAAAAGAAAAGATAGAGGGATTTAACGATTAGTTTATCCCTTTTTTACTATTGTATCATCTACAATCATTATATCATCCACATACCAGCCCTCATATTTGTTGTAGTTGGCATCGACAGTGTTAAATACGAACCTTATTCTAATCTTATTCCCTGCATAACCAGAGAGATCTATAGATTCTTTAACCCAGTTTTCCTTGGTGTGGTTTAACTGTTTTAAGGTTCTCCATGCGCCATTGTTTACAGATATCTGTAGCAGCTTCTTATCATAGTTAATATTTGGCTCTGTTTGGTACCAGCTCCAGAAAGAGAGCTTCGGCTGTCTGCTGCCCTTAAGATCTATCTCAGGAGAGATCATATTCCCTGAATGTGCTATTCCTATATCATAGGTCTTTGTGCTCTTACTGCCATACCAGATGCTGTAATTGCCACTGGTGTATCTGTTACTTGAAATATGCCACAGGCCTGAGGCCCTCCATCCAGCTTTTCCTGATTCTGCACTGAAGTGGTAGATCGTTCCAGGAGGCGTGGGTGCTGGTGTGGGCATGGGTGCAGGCATAGGAGTATCAATAGGTGTGGGTGTTGGAGTTGGCTCTGGAGTATCAATAGGTGTGGGTATTGGAGTTGGCTCTGGAGTATCAATAGGTGTGGGTGTTGGAGTTGGTTCTGGGGTTGGCTCTGGAGTATCAATAGGTGCGGGTGTTGGAGTTGGTTGTGGGGTTAGCTCCGGAGTTGGTTCCGGAGCCGGTTCTGGAGTTGGTGCTGGTGTTGGTTTTGGCGTTGGCGCTGGAGTTGGTGTATAGCCTCCATTATATGAGAGGATGTATACCCCTGCTTTATCAGCAGCAGCAAATATCTTTCCGTTAGAGTAGACTATATCTCCGGCGTAATCCGGCAGATCAAAGGTACCTAGCAGTTTTATGCTTGATGGGTTTTTGATATCGAGTACTCTTACATGTCCATTAGGACCCCCGGCCGCATAAGCAATGTTATTGTAGGCATCAACTGAGCGACCAGACCATGCACCAGAATAACTTACTTTACCAATCAGCTTCGGGTTCGCTGCATTACTTAGATCAATCGTAACTACATCATTACCGGTAACGGCAACTGCAGTATTTCCATTTACTGCAACATCCCTGTAAGCTGTTCCAGAGCCAAATGTGCTGACACGTACAGGCTTTGCTTTGTTGCTTACATCGAAGATATGTAATCCTTTAGAAGATCCACCTGGAGAGGCAACTAATAGATATTTTTGACCATACTTCGCAAACTTGGATAACGAAATACCAATCTCAGTTTTTGATACATACGCAGGCTTTGATGGGTTAGTTATACTGACAGCTCCCAGAGATTTCTGAGGGTAATAAACAGAGGTGTATACATAATTCCCATCTGCTATAACACCATCAATATGGTCTCCGTAGTCTTTCACCAGAAGCACAGGATTTGTTGGACTGCTTATATCAATTATATTAAGTCCTCCCCAATCCGCTGCAGTGAACAGATAATTACCCTGGATATCTATATCCTCGCTTCTACCTGCGTACTTGACATACGCAACTTCTACAGGATTTGCAGGGTTGCTTATATCTATAACCCAGACTCCATCATTGTGGGCACCTATATACATATAATTGCCCTTTACTGCTATTGAATGTGAGCCGCCGACCACTGGTATCTGTGCTGCCAATTTCGGCTTTGTTATATCTGATGTGCTGTATATGCCGAAACCCTTGGATTCAGCCGCAAGGAACGTGTATTTGGATGTTGGGAATATTCCTTCAATATATCCTGGTATATCTGCTCCCTTGCCAACAATCTTTATACTGGTGGGATTGGAGATATCTATTATATTGAACCCCTGATACCTTACTGATACATAGGCATAGTTACCAAGTATTTTGATATCATTGGCATCCATGCCCATTAGTTTTGCGACACCAGCAGGCTTTGCCGGATTTGATATATCTACAACATGCACGCCGTTGTGGTATTCAGTGACATATGCATATTTACCTTTTACAGCAACTCCAGAAAAGGTGTTAGTTCCAGCATTTGCAGACCAACTCCCTTTGATCGACGGGTTTGCCGGGTTTGTAATATCTATAACGTATAACCTGTTATCGCTTCCAACTGCAGTATACAGGTAATTCCCGGACACTGTGAGTCGCCAGGGTCTGTTATAGCCGCCCAGTTTAAGTGTAGCTACAAGAGCGGGCTTTTTCTTATTAGAGATATCAATTACCAGTATCCCAGCACCTGAAGCTGCCAGGAAAGCGTAATTATCTTTAACCTTGACATCGCGGATCTCTGCTCCTTTAACTATAGATGGTTCAATGTAAGATACAACGGCTGGTGTAGCCGGGTTTGAGATATCAAGAATTGTAAATCTCTTTGTACTTGCTACATAGAGATAGTTGGATTTGAGATCTAATCCTCTCACCAGAGAACCCGTATCAGTTTTAAATTTATAATTTTTCCAGCTCAGTTGTGATATTTTACTATCAGATGAGGCATCATATACCCTGATCTCTGTACCCTGACCGACGTATAGGTAACCATTCGCCTCCACTAAATCAAATGAATTTCCATTTCCCATATGCCCGATTTTTTGGACACCAGCAGAGCCAATGCTCATCTGAGGCATTATAAAGAACATAAGCAATAGCCCAAACAGTATTGGCTTGTAGCTACTGGTTATTATATTTCTAACATATCTAAATATTTTTTCGTGATTTATATCAACATATTTCATTTTTATATATCCCTCGTTCTAACTTGTTTTTCCTGTGTTTTTTCACTTCTCTGTATCTCATTTTTCTGTATTCATCGTCCATATTTTATTAAATAAATTATATATAATTATAATGTATCCTGAAGTATTTATTAATTTAATAAATACTGCAAGAGCTTACACTTGTGTAGCCCGTGCTATTTCCTATCCAGTGTTATCTCTTAGCCAGTGCTACTCAAAACTCTTTTACAAAGATACATACTCAGTAAAACTGCTGAGTCTGCTATATATAATCTATAGGACGTGTCCCTTTGCACGTTCTACCATAAAAATTTACAGCATTTATATCCCAAAATTCGGTCATGAGAGTCCCGCATGGGGTACTGAAGGTACTTAAGCCATCATAGTTGCTACTCTGCTTAATATCATCCAGGAACCAGCCCAGGCAATTTATGGTTTTTCTGACAATGGCGGTGAATGTAACAGCTTCACTGGTGTCCATCAGCAGAAGCTGGACGTTATCAATCGTTTTTCTGTTATACCAGGTGATTATTCTGGGTGGTATAGCTGTCTTAAAGTAATAAGCAGTCACTATGTGTGACTGAATCAATGAAAGAGACACTGATAGAGAATACCAGCGTATCACTATAAGCAATAGTTCCAACATTAGATGCTTCATTGATATCAAGCAAGACCAAATAACCAACATCGATATAAATTTATCGGTGATTCTCCAGTTTTTTTTGAGTTTTTAGGATTTAATATAGTTTAATTTAGTTTTTTAATCTATCTTTGATATTTATTTTACATTAGCGTAAATATAACGTTAAATAATTACATTTAATCGTTTTCTGTACCTCAACGGTTAATTACAAACATATACGTACTATTAATGGCATAGATTCGGTACTGAATCATCCTGTTCTTATTTTTCTCTTTCTTACTTTTTTAAGAGGAGAGCCGCATACTGGACATATATCCCCTTCTGGAAATCTCCGCTTGCATCCTGTACATTGCTTCTCCCACAGGAGGATATCTTTTATTTTTCTCTGACCTGCAGGCATCACCCTGATCCCCAACTGGATGGCGGTGTTCTGGATCGCAAAATCATCTGTAACTAATACAGTCTCTTCCCGTCCTGAATATTCCAGTGCCTTTGCCAGAATATCTATATCTGTACCTGAAAGTTCCTCACTGTCCCTTGTAATCCCTGCCTTTAACCTGACCTTCTCCCTGAAACTCTTAAGCGGGGGCTCGACTCTTACATTCATCAGTTCCATCATTGTCCTTGCGGTTTCTTCTCTGAGTTCTTCAACTACAGAGGGAACTGTTATGATATCTCCTTCAAGCCTTTTTCTTATAATGAACAGGGAAGCATCTGCAATATATTTCATTTTTATAGATCTCCCAATAGCATGTCTTAAATAAAGAAAAAGATTAAGTATGATCGAGCATATTCACGTACGTTCCCGCCTTAACTCAGTGGCTAGAGTGCGCGGCTGTAGTTTGTTCATGTGCATTTATTGCACACATTAGCGCGCAGGCACCGCGAAGTCCCCGGTTCGAATCTGGGAGGCGGGATATTTTTATTATATGTCACTATCAGAAATAATAATCCGGAAGATCCAGAAGAACGGCCCGATCTCCTTTCGTGATTTTATGGAAATGGCCCTGTATTACCCCGGGCTTGGATACTATACTTCAGAAGGAGATAAGATCGGGAAAAGAGGGGATTACTATACGAGTCCAGATATAACTCCTGTCTTCGGTGAGATGATCGGCAGACAGCTTGAGGAGATGCGGCAGATCCTGGGTGAAAAAAAGTTCACGGTTGTGGAGATGGGAGCCGGCACAGGCTTGCTCTCTCAGGATGTCCTCGCCTATCTTAAAAAAAATCAAGAGTTGTATGATAACCTTGATTACTGTATTATTGAGAAAAGCCCGGCGATGCGTAAAGAGCAGAGTAAGCTTCTGGGTGAAGAAGAAAAAATAAGCTGGCACGATTCTATCAAAGAGCTTTGCGGAATGACAGGCTGCGTATTCTCCAATGAGCTGGTCGATGCATTCCCTGTCCACCAGGTCGTAATGGAAGAGGAACTCATGGAGGTTTTTATTGATTATAGCAATAAGGAGGGTTTTTTTGAGGTACTTAAGTCCGCATCATGTGAGTTAAAAGATTACCTCGCCGATCTGGGAGTTGCTCTGCCTCCTGAATACAGAACAGAGATCAACCTTGATGCAATAGAATGGATCCAGGCTATCGGCTCTTGCCTCAAAAGAGGATTTGTCATCACTATAGATTACGGCTACCCCTCTTCTGAGCTATACCAGAACTACAGGAACAGAGGGACGCTTATGTGCTATTATAAGCATACCGCAACCGATAATCCCTGCGAGCGCATCGGAGAGCAGGATATCACATCCCATGTAAACTTCTCTGCACTGGTCAGGTGGGGTGGGAAAAAAGGATTAGAACCATGTGGTCTTACGGATCAGGCGCATTTCTTACTTGGACTCGGGATCGAAGACTACCTGAGAAGATTACAGGAAAGTGATTATACGAACTACCTGAAGAAAATGCTTCAGATAAAAACCCTTATGATGGAGATGGGTGAGACCTTCAAAGTCCTGATACAGAAAAAAGGGGCTAAATGCACGGAACTCTCGGGTATGAGGTTTCCGTGCCGATGGAAGATTTGAATATAATCAGGGACTTATAAAGTCGCTCGGTTTTGGCATCTCAAGTTTAAGACCCTTTCTCTGCCGTATACCCATTACGGTTTCAGCAAGCATATTCGCAGGTATGGGTTCAAACCCGAGGAACTCGGTACTCCACATCGCCCTGCCCTCAGTGGCTGAGCGTATGTCGCCTGCAAACCCGAACAACTGTGCAACAGGTGCCTTTGCCTCTATGACTGTCGTGTCACCCTCTGTTCTCATATCAAGTATAGCGCCGCGCCTGCCCTGGATCTCACGCATTGCGCCCCCCATCTGCTCCTGGGGCACATGGATGAATACCTTCTGGAAAGGCTCAAGAAGCGTTGCTCCTGCCATGAGCATAGCAGCCTGGATAGCCTGTCTTGATGCGGGGATGACCTGTGCAGGTCCTCTGTGGATTGAGTCTTCATGAAGCTTGGCATCCATTAATTTTACCTTCAAGCCCATGACAGGTTCCCTTGATAGCGGCCCTCCCTTAATGACCTCTTCAAAGCCCTCAAGTACTAGCTCCATTGTCTCATTCAGGTACTGGATACCCTTTGTCATATCTATGAATATATTATTCTCAGAGATATGGGCAATTCCTTTAGCCTCTTCCTTGCTCATACCAGCCTTCATAAGAATATCCCTGCGCTCTACCTCCTGCTGCTTCATAGAGATCTCACCATTTCTTACGAGTTCCAATACGGCCGGCTGTAGCGGCTCAATCTCGATATAGAACCTGTTATGACGGTTGGGTGACTTCCCTTCCACAGGCCCGGCACGGGCCGAGACCGTCTCCCTGTAAACAACAAGCGGTTTTGAAGTAGTGATCTCTACATGTTTATCACGCTGGATTCTATGGGCAACGATCTCAAGATGCAGCTCACCCATTCCTGCCAGAAGATGCTCTCCTGTTTCCTGGTTGATTGTTACTTTAAGTGTCGGGTCTTCCTTTGCGACCTGCCTCAGGACCTCAACGAGCTTGGGGAGATCCTTCATATGTTTTGCTTCTACTGCCACTGTCACTACAGGCTCACTGACATGCCTGATACTCTCAAACGGCACCATGCCCTTATCCGTGGATGCGGTAGAGCCCACAATAGCATCAGCCAGACCAGTTACTGCAACAATATTCCCTGCTGTGATCCTCTCGACCTCAATACGCTCGGGGCCCATGAAAAGCCCTACCTGCTGAATCCTGTTTGAATTCGGCATTCCTGAGATATAAACCTCTTTACCCCGCTCAAGTGTGCCTGAGAAAAGCCTGCCTGTAGCCACTTCTCCTGCATGCGGGTCCGTACTGATATCGGTTATCATGAGGGCTACTTTTCCGTTGGGATCCACATTTGCCATTGATTTTCCGATCTCGCTGCCCTTGTCACCATGCCAGATAACCTTGATTCGTTCTTTCTGAGCCTGAACCGGATTTGGCAGGAATCGTATAACCATATCATTCACAACAGCATGAAGAGGGCATCTCTCTGCAAGTCCCTGCTGTTTATCCTCCATGCAGTATTCGATTACTTCCTTAAAACCGATACCTGTCTTTTTCATAAAAGGAACGCTTATGGCCCAGTTGTTGAGTGCTGAACCGAAAGCTACTTTCCCCACAGCAGCATCCAGTCTTAACTCATCATAGCTATCAGGTTTCATACCTTTAATCAATTTATTGATCTTATCAATAACTGCTCCCAGGCGTATCTGCATATCCTGCGGTGTGAGCTTTAATTCCATTATAAGTCTGTCAACCTTGTTAATGAAGAGTATAGGTACTACATTCTCACGTAATGCCTGGCGCAATACGGTCTCGGTCTGCGGCATCGCCCCTTCGACAGCATCTACTACCACAACAGCGCCATCCACTGCCCTCATGGCACGTGTAACATCACCACCGAAATCTACGTGACCAGGGGTATCGATAAGGTTAATAAGGTACTCCTTGCCCCCATACTCGTGCACCATTGAGACGTTGGCTGAATCAATAGTGATCCCCCGTTTCTGTTCCTCTTCATCAAAGTCCATGAATAATTGCTCGCCGGCCAGTTCTTTTGAGATCATGCCTGCTCCGGCAAGTAGATTATCAGATAATGTTGTCTTACCATGGTCGATATGCGCAACTATACCTATGTTGCGGATAAATTCTGGTTTATCCATCAGTGTTGTCACACGTTCAACCATTTTCTTTCTTCTGCCCATTATAAATTACCTCTTTTATTGCAAATTTCAGCTTCTTTATTATTCTATCCTATATAAACACTTTGAAAACAGAAAAACATTACGGGGAATGGGTTGTGTTATAGTTTTAATTTGGTTGTTGGTGGTCTAAGCCTTAAAAATAGCCCCTGTTATAAAAGCCAGTATAGCTATCAGCATTGCAAATTTAAGCATCTTTCTTGCCAGTTTAGCATTTTTAAAAATTACAGGTATTGAGCCAATAAATAGTATATCGGCTATTAGAACGACCGATAGATATTCCCATCCAAATTGATAAAGAGGATAATAAGGTATTGGACTTATTAAAACCGCAAGCAAGATAAGCAGCGCTGCAACAATGCCAGCTCTCTTTACCCCGATCATTATCGGCAGGGTCTTTCTATCTTTATCTCCTTTTACATCCTCGATATCTTTCACTATCTCCCGTCCTGAAATAGATAAAAACACTGCAATTGCGATTATTCCTGTTATCAAAGACCTGCCTACAACAACGCCACCAAATACAAACGCAAGTGCGGTCTGAGAGCCTATTATCATGTTTCCTATGATTTTCTCATGTTTGAACCTCAGCTCATAGGCGATCTGGAATACGAGCGCAGCTATGACCACCAGAAGTGCAGCATATCCCACCATTAGACTTAAGAGCAGAGAGAGCACCAGAGAAATAATAAAAAAAATTATAGCAAAATTCAGGGCCTGGCCTGGTTTTAGCTTCCCGGATGGGATGGGCCTGTCCGGGTGATTTATTTTATCATTCTCCCGATCAAGATAATCATTTATTGCATTACCTGCTATTCCAAATAGAAATGCGATAGTAAAGCCGAGAAAAATAGGAAGGGTATATTCGTCTGCATCACCTCCAGCCCCTATTAATGCAGACGTTAACACGGCCAGCCCGATCATCACAGAGGTCAGGGGCCTGCCTATGTCTATATATGGGTGCATTTACCCATCAATTACAGTCTATCCTTTGCCCTTTATTTCCTTTGATTTAGATCTAAGACCTGTATATCCGCATTTTCTGCATCTGGTTGCACGTACAGAGTTGCGTGCATTGCATTTCATACAAATCTTCATATGTAGTAATACTTTTTCCGCTTCTGGGAATCTTGCCATAGTTTACCTCTAATGGACTGCCTACTTGTATGTTATCAGACTTAACCCTTTGGGCTTAACACTACTTCACATGGATCACCTGGACCGGGCATAGATCCGCAGCTCTTCTCACCAGGTCCTCAAGATTCTCAGGCGCCTCCCCTTCGCCTATGTTTCCCTCAACCCTGTACTTCTCGATTACCTGGCTGCGAGCATCATCAGGATTCTGCTCAAAGAACTCAGGACAGGTAGTCCAGCAGTTTCCACAACTAATACAGCCATCACGGTCTATACTTACCTTGAGCTTATCTGTCATACAGCATACCTCCCATTATCATATATCTATACAGCACATTTGTACTTATCTATCTACAAACTTCTCTTTAGTGATGCTCATGCCTGTATTTCTTCTCTGAGGCGATTATTACCTCGTAAAAACCCAGTGTAGGTGATCCTTCAAGCAGGATATTCACTTTTGCCCATGCTCTTTTTCGTTCATCGCTCAGGTGCATTGCCATAAAAGTTATCTCACTCTCATGCTCTATGATTTCAACGTAGTGTTCCCTCCCTTTTACAGGTTTAAGCAGCCGCCTTGATATGAATCCATCAAATCCCTCATATAAAGTGTTAGACCATTCAAACCATCTCCTGAATTCCTCATCTTTTCCCATCCTGATAGGTGGATATTCAACTATATTTATAAACATGATTTCACCCCTTGAGTTATTACTGGATTGGCGTGATGCCAGTAAACCAGATTCATCACTTACATCCTGAGTCTCAGATACTCACCGATCAATATAGTAGCAGGGTACAAAATTTCCTCTTCGTTCTGTGCGTGCAAGATCAGTTTCTCTGCAAAGCGCACGTACTCCATTCTATTCTCTTTCTTTGCTATATCGATTAGATTCTCAAGTGCTACAACGATTGCTCTGTGCTCATTAAGCATCTGATAGAGCTCAGCTTTCATTTTGTCTGTCAGATCTAAGACGTCTCTCATCTCCTGTGTGACTTTACCCTCTGCCAGATGAGACAATAGCCCAAGTGGGGGTAACGCGTATTCTTCCTCCTTAATAAAATGCGGATGCAGGATATTCGCAACAGCTTTTGCAGAATCCCCTATCTTACCACCCGCCTTGGTAGCCTTTACAAGTTCAGCATGAAGCTCTTCATGCTCCAGTTTCAACGATTTGGGAATATTAAATTCCATGATCTAACCTCCTGATAAATCTCTTATATTAATCTTGGTTAACTCATGATAAATACTATAGTTTTGCTTTTTTAGGGTCTATAATTCAGCGATTTTTGTAGAGCAGTGCCAGTACAAAACCTGCCGCAAAGCCACCTATGTGCGCCCAGTAGGCCACACCCCCTGTCTGCGCCGTCTCTGCTCCCAGAGAGGCAATGCCTATTATAAGCTGAATGATAAACCAGAAGCCTATGAATATCATGGCTGGTATCCTGGTGATGGTGATAAACGGGCCAATGAATAAGAGCATGCGCACGATACCCTTGGGGAAGAACAGGATGTAGCCGGACAGGACACCGGCAATAGCCCCACTTGCCCCCACGCTGGGAATCTGCGAGGTGGGATTGACGGCGATATGGGCAAAGGTTGCAGCCAGACCGGATAGTAAGTAAAAAATCAGGTAGTTCCAGGGTCCAAGTCTATCCTCTACATTGTCGCCAAAGGCCATGAGGAAGACCATGTTGAAACCTAAATGAGCCAGGCCTGCATGTACGAACATCGAGGTGAACAGGGTGAGGTAGAAAGGGATCTGGATGCTCTGACCACTGATTACCGCAGCAGGTATTACGCCATAGGCCGTGATGAAGTTATTCAGGGCTCCCTCATTGGTCGTGATTATGAGGGACACCTCGTAGATGAAGACCAGGATATTGAGCATTACGATAGCCGCGGTCATAACAGGGAACCGCCGGCGCGGTGTGGGCTCTTCTGTGCCTACTGGTACGAACATGCTCTCACCTCTATGCCCGTTTTCTGGGCACAGGTGGTCGATATGGTGTGGGAATGAACTCTACCGAGGGCCGTCTCTGACCGGACTGTGGATAAAGTTCCATCAGGGCGTATATCTCTTTTGGCACCTGGTCGTTCATTGGCAGGCCCATTTCCCTGGCCTGATCAAAATCAATTGGATAATCATGCGTCCATTGCCCCTCACTGAGCATCTTTGCAATCTCGTTTGCCTTCTCAGACTCATGATGCTCAAGAAGCAGGTTGTAAACGGTCTTATGTACCTGATCTATAGCCTTCCTGGCCACATCACCCATGATCAGATACTGATCATCCCGGTTAGGGTTTGGATGCTCCAGTGCCTTGAGGATCGAAGCGGCAGGATAATAACCCTGCTGGCCGCCTAACTGCGGATCAACCGGACCTAAGACGGCATTGGGATCCATAACAATCTCATCTGCTGCCATTGCTACAAGGGTGCCGCCAGACATGGCGTAGTGGGGCACAAATACTGTGACCTTGCCCGTGTGACGCTTCAGGGCACACGCAATCTGCTCAGATGCCAGAACCAGCCCGCCCGGGGTATGTAATACAAGGTCGATCGGCATCTCAGGCGGTGTCATGCGAATGGCTCGCAGCACAGCCTCCGAATCCTCAATATCAATGTAACGGGCGATGGGGATACCAAGCAGGCTCATGGTCTCCTGGCGGTGGATCATGGTGATCACCCGGGATTGGCGATCCTTTTCTATGTTCTGTATAATTGAAATCCGCCTGCCTGCCATCAGGCGTTTTTGCAAAAGAGGAACGAATAACATGATCAAGAAAAATATCCAGATAAAGTTTAAGATGTCACCTATAACGATGTTCATATACACTCCCCATTTAAAATAGAGGCTAATTCTTTATATTCTTTTGGATATGAAGCCTGGTACTGCATCAGTTATGATCTTGATAACACTTCATCCATGCTCCCGCTTCTGAAGCCCATAATATCAAGGGTAACATAGGAGAAACCAAGTCTTTTAAATTCAGATGCCACAGATTCACGCATCGCTAAAAAACGTGTCATATCATAGGGCATGAGCTCAATACGCGCTATGCCGCCATGGTCGCGCACACGTACAATCTTAAATCCCGTGCTCCTGAGGTAAGCCTCAGCATCTCCAACGCGCTTGAGCGCCTCCCTGGTTATTGTCTGCCCGTACGGGAAACGTGAGGAAAGGCATGCCATAGAAGGCTTATCTGCAACTGATAGATTTAGCTCACGCGCCATCTCACGGATCTCTTCCTTGGTCACGTTGAATTCAATGAACGGGTTGTATACCCCCTCTTCTATTACTGCTCTGTAGCCTGGTCTGTGGTTTAAGAGATCCGAGATATTTGTCCCCTCCATAATGGTATTCATACCATGCTGAACTGCCAGTTTTTTTAACTCCCTGATTAAACCTTTTTTGCAGTAATAGCATCGCTCAACCGGGTTTTTGACAAACTCAGGCTCATCGAGTTCATCATAGGATACTACAATATGTCTGATCCCTATCTCCTCTGCAACTTTTTTTGCGCAATCAAGTTCATCTGGTGCTAAAGTGGATGAATCAGCAGTAACCGCAATAGCATTATCTCCCAGCGCCCTGTATGCAAGCGCTGCGAGGACAGAGCTATCTACACCTCCAGAGTATGCAATAAGGACACTGTCTTTCTCTATCAGGGCATTCATAATACGCTGCATCTTATGCTCAATGGACATGATGGGTATACAGCACTGCGAAAAACGTAAGGGTTTCCATGAATATGTATTTTTTATCAATAGTCTGGCCACCAGATCAATATGAGAATTGCATTTATAACTCATGCAGCATATACTATTGTTTATGGAGGTTCGGAAGTGAGCATTTTTCTTAAAGCAATGAATTATGGACTGCCATCTGTTGTAAATGATACTATGCAGTCGCAGAACCAGTATATTCCGGGGGTATGTAATATCGGGAGAGCCGAGATCCGAAAGAGAAAGCAGGGCGGCTGGATTGGGCTTTACATTACTATTATTCTGTTCGGTTTGCTTGTATATTTTGGCATGCCACCTATCTGGCGGCTTATACTCTTTTTCCCTGCAACTATGGCAGCGATTGGTTTCTTACAGGCGTATATGCATTTTTGCGCTTATTTCGGTATGCGTGGGGTATTTAACTTTAGCCCTGATGCTGACAGGATCAGCACTGTTGAAGAGGCAGAGTTCCGGGCCAGGGATCGCAGAAAGGCATGGCAGATTATTATATATTCGGTGATCATAGGAGCTGCGGTAGCGGTCATTGCCTATTATCTGCCGCTGTAGGGGAGAATATGAGTAATAGAAGAATTAAAATTGTGCTGGTCGTATTGTTTGTAATAGCGATCATAGCTTCTATGTATACGCTGCTGGGTTTGAGGCCAGCGTTGAAATTCGATTCTATCGATGAGATAAACCTGCCGCCAGATGAGATAAATCTGGTTGAAGAAGGTAAAGATTACGGCTGGCCGATATGCTTTGGCAAAAATATCCATGATACTGATTTTGATAAAAATGTTTATGTCCAAAACCCGTGCATGGAACCGCTTAAGATGCCAAGCCTTATAGATATTCAGGCACACTCAGCCCCTCTTGGGCTTGCTTTCTACTATGGCGATAACTTTCCACAGGAATACAGAGGCGATCTGTTCGTTGCCCTCCACGGCTCATGGAACCGCAGGGAACCGACAGGCTATAAGATTATAAGTATTGATATGAATGATCTTACAGTGAGGGATTTTGCAACAGGCTGGCTTCAGGACAGTAATGTTCTTGGAAGACCTGTTGATATAATCGTTGCTGAGGACGGCTCGCTGTTTGTGAGCGATGATAATGCGGGAAAGATATACAGGATCTCCTACCAGGATAAAGATGGACCGGTCGGGATTTGAACCCGAGGCCTCTCCCATGCCAAGGGAGCGATCTACCCCTGAGCTACCGGCCCAAAGAATGTACTGCATAGTACATAGATTCAGATAAAGGTATCGATTTATGAATAATTTAAGACGGGCAGGTTGGGGAGTGGGGGTTAGTGTATTAAAAAAGAAGTTTACCTGCCCATCAACTCCTAATATAACAGCATTATATTTAAAAGTAACGGTACAGGCAGTTTAAAAAGCATGCAGTTCTATCAGACAGGCAACAGGTTAGAGTGTATTTTTTATATTTTCATGCCCTTTTGGAGTGCAGGAGCAACTATAATGGACATATCAGAAACAAAGCAAGGTATATATAAATCAAAAGGCGGGCTTATAAGATCATTCTTATCAATAGAAGATGGAATGATAAAAGAAATAACAATATCAGGAGATTTCTTTATGTTCCCGGAGGAGGCGATCTTCAAAATCCTCGAACAGTTAAAAGGAACCCCTGCAAATCGTGAAGAGATCCAGAAAAATATAGAGGCGGTCTATCAGAAAGAGGGCATCCAGTCACCCGGGACATCGCCTTCCGATTTCACTGAATCAATAATGAAAGCACTGGAGGTATAACATGGAAGAATGGCGCTTCATAGATTTTGGACTGGTGGATATACGCGACATGATGGCAATGGACGAGGCCATATTAAGAGGAGATGGAGGGAATACCTTCTTCTTCTGGACACCAAAAAAATCCATAATACTTGGATTTTTCCAGAAGGCGGATGTCGAATTAGACCTAACCCAGTGCAGGGACTATACTATCACCCGACGGATAAGCGGAGGCGGGATAGCGTTCTCAGATGAGAGGTGCAGGCAGATAAACTACGGAGTTGTGGGGACGATAGATAACGAATTATTCCCGCTTGATATCATCGAATCCTATAAACAGATATGCGGCGTCCTGATAGATACGCTTGTTCATTACGGCTTAAATGCTGCTTTCCGCCCGATTAACGATGTTGTGGTGGATAACAAAAAAATATCAGGCAATGCCCAGACACGATGGGAGGGAAAACTGCTTCAGAACGGGACACTGTTGCTTGATTTTGATATTGAGGAGATGCTCAGGATATCAAATATACCAAAGGAGAAGTTCCTTGATAAAAAGATAGCATCTATCAGGGAAGGGCTTACATGGCTTGACCGCGAGCTTGGAGAACAGCGTGATATGGAAGAAGTAAAGGATATCATGAAGAAAAAATTCGAAGAACGCTTCCACATAAGATTAAAAACCTCAGCACTTACCAGAGAAGAGAGGGATCTCAAAAACAATCTTCTGCCAAAATACTACTCTCATGAGTGGGTATACCGCTGATGTATGATGTTATTGTGATCGGTGCGGGACCTGCCGGGTCTATTACTGCAGCAACCGCAGCCCGGGCAGGATATCGTGTGCTGGTACTGGAGAGATATGCATCATGCCGATCGCCGTGTGCAGGATACATCAGCCGTACGATTAATATGGAATTACCTGATGATTCTGTTATCCAGTCAAAAATAACAAAAATGCGTACGTATCTTCCTGATCTATCTTTTCATGATTTTGAACTGAACGGTCTTGTGGTAGATAGACCGCTGTTTGATACGGCACTTGCTGAGAGAGCGAAGGAAGCTGGCGCAGAGATCAGATGGAATTCGCCACTGACAGAGCTTATATTCGGTGGGGTTGAATTTCGGGATGGAGAGGCATATGGGAAAGCATATGGGAAAATAATCGTTGGCGCAGATGGTGTTTTTTCAAAGACTGCGTCACTTCTGGGACTGCAGCAGCAGAGATTTGCAGTCTGTGCCCAGTACCACCTCAAAGGGATCAAACCCCTTGCAGGAACATGTGAGATTTTTTTTGATTCAGATCACGCACCTGGAGGATACGTATGGATCTACCCGACTGGAGAGGATTGCGCCAGAGTGGGTCTCGGGATCACTGAAGGCCCAGGCTCAAAATCCCCGCGCGCATACCTGGATGAATTTATCAGTAATTCCCGTATCGCAGGACGGCTTGCTGGCATAAAAACAGAGTATATAACCGGCGCCCTGCCGATAGGCGGTCTCAGGGAGAAACTGTGTTATGGCAATATCCTGCTTGCCGGTGACAGCGCCGGTATGGCTGATCCAATCACGGGCGCAGGCATCAATAATGCAATGCTTGCCGGGGAGATCGCAGGGAATACGGTAGTAAAAGCCCTCGAAAACGATGATCTAACAATACTTGCGCAATATGAGACCGGGGTTAACAGGCTGCTCGGAGGGCCGCTGGAAAGAGCGTTTGAGAAAAGGAAAAGACTGGATACCTGTTATACCTCAAATGAGCTATTGCAGGAGCACCTGCCTGAGTTATGGGTAACTTTTAAGCAGTACTGGGAGGAATCATAGTTTTAAGAAGCTTTTAAGTACATATTTGTCTTAATGGAACATGCATTATGACTTTAGCATTGCTTCAAAAATATCTTTAGGTGTAACTAAGGGGGGGAATCTTAAATGAAAAATATAACAGAATCAACACGACAAGAACCCACAGAAACGGAAGTATGGGAACTGCGATTGTATGTTGCAGGACAGACACCGAGATCACTGGAAGCCTTTGAGAAAGATTATAGGGAGTCTCTCAAACACTGAGCGCGTTCTCATGGGGCTTAATCTACGCCCACTCAAGAGATAATCCCACATACAGCCCCACACGCACTGTGAGGTCATCATCCATAAGTCTAAAGAAATGAGACGGACTAAACTATCTTGTGATCTTCTTCTCTATTTTTTCAGCAAGTCCAATAATATGATGTACATTGTCGGGTCTATCTTTTTTGTATTTGGCGCTAATTGTAGCAAAAACGGTGTATTTTAAAAATAGCAGATTATAGGTAACCCCATCACTCTGTTTTTTCTTAAATAGAATAGATGATTCGCCTAATTTTTTTGCTTCCATTGGCCTTCCATAATTGTTCTTTTTTAGATAATCTATATCCGCATGGTATGCACGATTTGCACCTTCTCTATTCTCGTATATTGTAATTGCCTGTATTATTACATCTCTTTTATCCTGCAAAAAACAGCTAAAACATCCTTCGGAGAACCCCCATTTCCTCAGATCAGCCGTTGTCGCATAATTAAAACATAGCTCAGGTTCTGTTGATAATGTACACATATTATCATAAACCGCCTCTATGCCGTCGTCAGCCTCGGCCTGCGTGAGTGCAATATCAATCGAACGTGTTGTCATTTTTGAGTAATAAAAGCAGATGTTGGATATGAAAATATCGGTAATAAAAGGATGATTACAGTTTTTCAGCAGCGGATGACTGTTTGAAAGGAGATTTTTTTAGAGCACTGAGAATAATGCTGATTTGCGTTACGGGATTATAGCAAATTTATAACAAATAATCCCGTCACGGAATTTTAATTAATGAAATCCGTGACGGGATTAACTAACGAATTCACAAGCCACATCCATACCTTTTCTATAGGCGTTTGATAGCTCTTAATTTACAAATAATTTGTGAATTAGATTTATATTATATTTAATATATTTATTTTAAAGAGAGTTTTTTAGCAGAGCGTCTTGAGTACTCTTTCTTCGAGTTTCACAAACTCATCTACGGGAACAAGTTCTTCTTTATCCAGATCCAAGCCAAAGAACTCAACTTCGTACCCTGCTTTTCTCCAATTTGTTCTGAAAGTCGAAAGTTTGGATAAATGTCTCAGAATATCCAAATTTCGCAACACAAAATAAACTTTCTCATTTTTGTTATATTTCTTCATTTTTTCTGTTAATTTGCTCGCTACATCACCAATACCGAAGAGAGTCTCTATTTCATAATTATTACTGTCAACTCTTACATCCGTCCCCTTATTATCAGTTTCTAAATCCGGAATTTTTCTTTTATCATGCCTCATCCATTCATATAGCCAGACAAAGGCTTTCATAGCTGAATGCTCATTACTCGCATTCTTCTCGTAATCAGCAGGAGAGCACGCCATCAATTTATCTCGATTTTGCTTTAACTCCCAAGGTGCTTTTTCATAATCAAGATATTTCATCAATTCATCATCAAAATTCTCCGCAGATGTTTTAAATTCATCGCCAAATCCTCGTGTCTCTTCTATACTCATCGAACCTGTGGCATCGAAGCTCATAGTCAGAGCAACAGATTTCTTACCTTGGATAGTTCTTAAAATCTCTTCCTTTATCTTTTCAATTTCAGACGGCAACTCCTCAACTGTAACTATTTTTTTTGAAGGCTCCTCATTTCTAATCTCATCTTCCAGCTTAAGAGGTTCTGATGTCACCAAGACCAAAAAACCCATATCTTGAGAGAAAAAGCCTTTAATCATTTTAAAAAGCTCTTCCCTGCTTTTCTCTACATCTGCATTTTTGATTATGATTATCTTGCGCTCTACCAAGGAGTTCCAATCTCTTCTTAAGTCTTCTATTGTGTTACGATATATGGGTATTGGTTTTCCTCCTACTTTCTCTCTATAAATGTCCCTACAAAGCACTGCTATAAGTTCCTCAAGTTTCTCCTTCGTTTTCTCCACAATAATACAGACAGGTTTTTCATGTGAAATTCCCCCAAATCCTTTTCCTAATAGAAGTTCAAAGAAATTTGGTATTTCTAATTCTTCTGGTTTTTTATCTTCTGCAGGTTCAACAAGTTTTTCTCCTTCTTTTGTCTCTCTCCTTTTAATCTCTTCTTTGACTTCTTCCTCGATTTCCTTCGTTATTCCAAATGAATATGGATCCTCTTTTATTCTTTTAAAAACAGACAGTGAATAGGAGGGAATTTCTGCTTGAACATTTAAATCTCGATCTATCTTCTTAAGAATAATACCTGACCTAATCAATTCTTTCTCGACATCTTCTTCAGAACCAGAAAACTTTTTGAGTATTTCCTCAAATCTTAGTTTAGTGGACCCACCGTACCCTCTTAAGTAAGAGAAAATTACACATTGTGAAAGGAAATAAATAGCCTTTTTTACAGACTCTGATGAATCTTTGATATACTCGTCACAATTTTTCACAAAGGAGCCAAAAACACCCTCTTCTTTTAATAGCTTCTCTATCGCTTCATCAGCAAGTGTAAGCTCATATGCATTTACATGAATAGCGCTGCCTGTATAAACAAATGTGCCTGTATCTTTGATTCCACAGTTATCCAAGTCTGTTAAAAAATCCTCATAAATCTTTTCCGCTTCTTCATCTTTTTTATCAAACTTGACTTTTAAGTTCTTAATGACATCATCGCTTTTTAGGTGGCATAACCACATCCACAAGCAATAGAGCTTCGTTGAATTATTTTCCTTCCAATACTTTCTGATTAGGTCTCTCACTTTCAAATACTTCTCTTTATCCTTTTTTATGTTCTTTTCCACCTTCTCTATTAACTCTTTTCTTAAACCTTCCACATGAGGATGCCCTAATTTTTCCAGTTTATTAAGATGGGCTTCGTAATCAGAATAAAATCGTCTATCAGGATAGTAATGAGAATCAATTCCGCTTTTCTTTTTATATTCAATCTCTTTGAGTATTTCTTCTATTCTTTCTTCCTTTTTTTCTGCTACTTCGATCTTTGGTTCACAGGACTCTTTAGTTATGTTTTCAGGATTTTTTATCCTTTCTATAGGCTTTTCTGCTTCCTCTTTCTTATGCTCCTCCGCTTTTTGTTCTTCTTTTTCTCTGCTACCCTTTATTTTTCCTTCCGTCTTCAATTTTATTTTTTGCATAAGACAGCACCTCCATTCTTTTAACTTTGTTAAAGAACAACTACAATCCTTTGAACATTGTTTTAAGCTCGCTTTTTTATTACTATTTACGGGTTCTTTGGTCGTGCGAATGGTCTGGAATCTTTTATTATAAAAGAACCGTCAGCTGGTTCTTGATACTCTATCGATTTTTTATGATTTTCCTTTCTATTATTATCGGTTGTCATTTTATTGTCGGGTGGAGTGGCTTCATGGTCTTCGAATATATTTTGAAGATCCATATTGTCAGCATTTTCATCGTTGAATTCTGATTCCTTCATATCCTTCTCTCTAATAACGTCGCTGATGTTCTGAACCTTAATATTCTGACTTTTTGCATAATCAATAGCAGTTTCTGAGAGTTCCGTACTCAACAAAATAATTCTTCTATTCTCATATTTTTTTGTGTTTTTGCATATATCGATCAATTCCTCTTTTTTTATAACCCTCCTCGTATCATATTTTTTCCAAAAGACATCATCACAAAGACAAATCAATGCAAGTTCTGAATCACGACGATAAATAAGATCAAAACCTATGTTTCTTTCTATCAGCTTTACGAATGAGTAATCCAATATCCATTCAAAAGTATTTTGAAGAAATGCTAAAAATTCTTCTTTAGAGAATGGGTAACTCATTCTTGGTTTAGTGGTCCAAAAATAGAGTGTCTTATTTTTATATAAGCTAACTACAGAGTCCTCATCAAGAAGATGAGGCAGATATTCATAGATATCTTCGAAGAAATTTTCTCTAATTTCCTTAATTTCATTCTTTTCCATCTCCCTTCCATCTCTCCGCTGAATTGTCAGAAACCCTGACCAAATAAAACGATCATCAGAATCCCAAATATCTGTATAACGATCTATGCACCCTTGATACCTTTTATCGCCATAAGTAAAGATATATTTTCTCCAAGGCAAACTATCTGGTATTGCGATTTCTTCTTCTCTCTCTGATGTTTTTTCATCTATTGCTTGGTATATTATAATCTCGGCAGGTTCCCCTTTTTCCGAATAATATACTCTCATTGGTCTTAAAAATCGAAACTGTTGGCACTCATCGAAATATAAAATCGGCTCCTCTTTTAATTTAATTTCAATTTTTCCTTCCTTTTTATTATACTTAACTTTCATCCATATCTCTTTACAGTATTTGAGTTACCAATATATTAAATCTGTCTACGATAACAGTACTTCCGATTCCATGTAGTTCCGAATGAAGTCATAAATTATATTTCTAAGCGAGTTCGAAGTGTTTGAATTCTGCTGGTGGTTCGTATATAGCATCTATCCTGAGGCGGCTCACGATATCTATACCCTTTCCCAAAAGTTTTTTTGCAAAATTCTTTTTTGCTCCATAGAACCCGTCTGTGCTCATAGATAGGTTCTTAAAGATGCGGAGTTGCTTTTATTCAAAGCTCTTATTTTAATTTATAGCATGACTTCTATACCTGCCCCTACTCTTCTATCCTCTAAACAGCATTACAACGTGTTAAAACAAGCAAGAAAACTGCGTATAACAAATATTATATACAGTTTTGTATCACATTATATCATAATCTATATACTATTCAATCTCTATTTTAACAAACATGAACAATAAAAAATACATAAGAAAGAATTACATAACGTGCAGTCGATGTGGAAGAAGAAGGCTTCATCATGCACATGGATTATGTAGCGGATGTTATATGTCCGTAAATCGAATTGAGCAAATTAAAAAACATAATGCTGAAACCTCTCACAATATACCATATGATTTATACAAGAAAATAACTGAAAAATGCTGCATATGTGGTTTTGATTTTATAGTTGAACTTCACCATATCGATGAAAATCACAACAATAATTCTGAGAATAATATGGTTGGTCTATGTCCCAATCACCATGCTATGATTCATCATCGAGAATTTCGAAAACAAATATTAAAAGAACTAATGGATAAAAATCAAATCCAACAAAACTAACACAATACAGTGAACATAATAAACCTATGTTTAATTTATTGACGAAAATATTTATTATTTCTTTGCAGGTTATAATTATAAGTAGTTTTATATGCTTTTAATAAAAATAGTGAATACAAGTTGATTTTATGATGATCAATGAGCATCTCAAAAAACTTTCCACCGAGATAAAATTAAGAGGCTTCTCACCCCATACTGCAAAAATGTATTTATTTTACAATCAGAAATTGCTCGATTATACAAAAAAGAAACCAGAAGATATTACTGAAGATGACATAAAGGATTTTCTAGCTTATAAATTTTCAGATAAATCACTCTCAAATGCTTCAATCGCACTCATAAAAGCTGCTCTGAAGTTCTTTTATACTGAGATACTTGGAAAAAATATATCACAAATAAAAACCCCAAGAAGATCAAAAAAACTTCCTATTATCCTTACTCGTAACGAGATAAAGAGCCTATTAGATAAAACAGAAAACATCAAACATAAGCTCATTATTGAACTTCTTTATTCTACGGGCTTGCGACTTTCTGAATGCATTAATCTAAAATACTCAGATCTTGATCTAAACGAAGGCATAGGCTGGGTGCGGATGGGGAAGGGTTCTAAGGACAGGATTTTTATTATTTCGGAGATGTTTAAAAAGGACCTACTGGAATACAAAGAAAAGAACAACTGCAATGGAAAAGAAAATATATTCTCAGTAAACGGTAGAAAAATGTCGCCGCGCGGCATCCAGCACGCTATAAAAATCTCAGCAGAGCGCGCAGGCATAGAGAAAGACGTGCATGTGCATACCCTGAGGCATTCTTTCGCCACGCATCTGCTTGAAAATGGCGTGGATATAAGAAAGATACAGAAGCTTCTTGGACATTCTAATCTGCAGACCACCCAGATATATACACAGGTCTCCTCTGAGGAGATAAAGAAGATAAAGAGCCCGCTGGATACGCTGTAGATTAAGTTATCATACTAGAAAATACACTTCTTTGGGGCTGAGTGTCGTATTTCCGTTACGGTATCTGAGTAACAATTTACCGTAACGGTATTATTGGGCTATAGTAAACTGGAAAATTTTCCATAAAATATATAGAACCGCAGATAAACGCAGATGAACGCGGATTTGCTGCATCGTATCTGCGTTTATCAGCGTTCATCTGCGGTTAATTTCTATGAATTGTTATGGGACTAATATAAGTTTACCGTTACGGTATCATACAGATAATTACCGTAACGGATATCCATATTAGCTGCAAAATCTTTTAATTCCCTGCCCCAATTATAAACTAATGAGAAATTCTGAGGTAGCTGCACTTTTATACAGCATCAGTGAACTTCTGGAACTAAAAGGGGAGAATCCATTTAAAGTAAGGGCATATGCAAAGGCTGCAAGGGCGATTGAAGGTATGACCGGGGATATAGAAGAGATGACCTCCCAGAAAAAGTTGAAGGAAATCCCTGGAGTAGGAGCATCCATTGCAGAAAAGATCGAGGAGTACCTTACCACTGGCAAAATCGAGCTTTATGGGGACCTGTTGAATCAGGTACCGGCGCAACTTCATGATCTGCTGAGGGTCCCTGGCATAGGGCCTAAAACTGCGCAGGTGCTTTATAAAAAACTCGGGGTAAAAAGCATAGATGAACTTGAAAAGGCTGCAAGGCAGCACAGGGTGAGAAGACTTGAAGGATTCGGAGCAAAAAAGGAAGAGAATATAATAAGAGCGATTGAGAGATACAGGCAGAGGAGCACCAGGATTCCTTTAGGTACAGCACTTCCCCTTGCCAGAGGGATAATAGAGGCATTGAAAAAATACGGTGTTATAGACAGGATAGAACCTGCAGGCAGCCTGCGCAGGAAGAAGGAGACTGTGGGTGATATCGATCTGCAGGCAACTTCAAAAGATCCTCTGACTGCTATCGAGGCCTTTGTGCATTTACCTGTAGTGAAGACCATACTCGGAAAGGGCTCAACAAAGGCCACTATTGTTACAAGAGATGCAATACAGATCGACCTGAGAATAGTGGAGGATAGATCCTTCGGTACATCACTTCAATACTTCACGGGCTCAAAAGAACATAATATAAAACTGCGAGATCTGGCAAGGCAGAAGGGACTGAAGCTCTCAGAGTATAATCTGGAAGAGGTCTTGACAGGTAAGAAGATATACTGCAGCAGTGATGATGAGGTATATATCAAGCTTGGACTTCCTCCGATTCCTGCTGAGATAAGAGAGGATACAGGCGAGATAGAGGCTGCACTTAAGGGAAAGCTTCCAGGGCTGGTTGAACCCGGGGAAATAAAAGGTGATTTTCACACCCACACAAACTGGAGCGAAGGTACAAATACGCTTGAGGAGATGGCCCTGGCGGCAAAACAGCTTGGATATGAGTATGTTGCAATAACAGATCACTCCAGATCCCTGGGTGTTGCCCATGGCCTGAGCGAGGAGAGATTACTAAAGCAAATGGAGGAGATAGAGAGATTAAATGATAAGCTTGAGGACTTTCATATCTTTTCTGGCACTGAAGTGGATATAAAAGCTGATGCAAGCATTGATTTCTCAGACAGTATTCTCAAGCAGTGTGATGTTGTTGTAGCAGCGCTGCATGTTGGACAGAGGCAGACAAGAAGAGAGATCACAGGAAGACTGATAGCTGCCATGGAAAATGAGCATGTGGATATAATAGCACATCCCACAGGAAGAATTATTGGTGAGCGGGAGGGTTACGACGTGGACATGGATGCACTGCTAACCACAGCAGCTAATACAGATACAGTTCTTGAGATCAACGCTTATCCAAGCAGGCTGGATCTGAGCGATGTTAACGCAAGGAAGGCAAAGAGCAAAGGAGTAAGGCTAACGATAGACACAGATTCCCACAGCACAGAGCAGCTCAGATTTATGGAGTTTGGGGTTAATATGGCAAGGCGCGCCTGGATTGAGAAAGAGGACCTGGTGAATACAAGGGCTGTTAAGGATGTGAGGTTTAAGGATTAACCTGAAAACTCCTCAAGCAGGCCCTTTGTGCCTTTTTTCTTGATATCCCTTATAAGTTTTTGATTTTCATGAAGGAACAAGATTGCATCGGTTTCGATCCTTCTATTATCGATTTTTTTTCCTCGGCCTTCACCCGGGCAGTCCACTACAGGTTTTAGCCTCAGTATGGGCTCATCTGAATATGAGACATCCGCAATCTTAAAAGGCAATAGACGGCAGACAAGAGGCTCGTTTTCACGTATCGTACATTCAAGCTCATTACCCAGGAAAAAACATCTGTCTTCTCTTGCTTTTATCCTGAATACCTGATTTATTTCATCTGATTCTAAGAAATCATCCAGTGAATATCCAAGCGCTGTTATCCTTTTTATATCAGCGATTGTAAGCGGTATACCAGGAGTGCAGCATTTTGCTTTGCACTCTTTATATTCACACGTCCACCTATCGATATCTTCCAGGATATGAATCATATACAGTAATTGGTTTTAATATAATTTAAGCATTCCTTTCAGGCTGCTTACTATAAATATCGAGAGATTGTAAAATGAATGGTTTTATATTAGGATAGTGAGTTTTCGCTTTGAAAAATGTCTATTATTCAGTACTTTAAGGTAGGGGTTTAAGATGCATACGAGTGAAAGATCAAAACTCAGGGCATTATCGGATATCGCATCGATAGATATTACTCTTGAATTTGATAAAATACTACAAAATATCCTGGAGATTACATGTAAAACGATAGATGCACATTCTGGAACCATTATGCTTGTTGATGGGTGTGGTAATGACCTCAGGATGGTAGCATCATACGGGCTGCCGAATAATTATATTGAGAGAGTATATGAAGCAGCCAAAAAGACAGGTGTACCAATATCATCAAGCCCATCAGGTACTGTGTTAGAGACAGGTGGGTATTATCTCGTTCCAAATGTAAATGAAGAACCAAAGGATAAGCCATGGCTGCATTTAGCAGTTGAACTTGGATTCTCATCTCAGATATTCACTCCTATGAAAATAGGGTCGAAAGTCATAGGATTGTTAAATGTTTACATGGCGCAGGTGCAGCAGTTCACAGAAGAAGAAATTGATTTTGTAACTATTGCCGCATCCCAGGCAACCTCAGTGGTTCAGAACGCCAGGATATGCTGCAGGCTGAAGAATAATATCCAGAAACTTAAAGAGTATAAAGAGCATCTTGAGGAGAAAATACATGAGGCACATAAAGAATTATTTGATTCTGAGAGGTATCTCAGGGCGGTAATCGATTCATCCCTCGATGGTATAGCTGTTGTGAATGACCGGGGCATATTTGAGTTTGGGAACGATTCCTTTTTTAATATTATCGGCTGGACAAGAGATGAGTTAATTGGCCAGTATTTCATGAAAGTAATCCCTGAAGATACGAAGGAATTAATACTGGGACACTGGCAAAGTATTCAAAATCTAAATGATCCTGGAGGACTTAATGAGGTTAAAATAAAGACCGGATCTGGTGAAATAAGATGTCTACATGTATCTACCTCACTGACAGAGATCAGAGGAAAGAAGAAAGTTATAGCCAGTATTCTGGATATATCGGAAAAAAAGAAACTTGAGATAAATATAAAAGAATCCGAGGCAAGACACAGAGAACTTTTTGAGAACGCCATTGATGCTATATTTACCCAGGATCTTGAAGGGCGCATACTGACAATGAACAATGCCTGGCTCAAGATAATTGGCTGTACAATAGATGAAGTAACAGGATCTCATTTCTCCAAATGGATCGCTCCAGATAGCCTTAAAAAAAGTCAGGAAATTCTAACAAGATCATTATCAGGCGAGGTCATAACAAAACCAACAATGATTGAAATGATCTGTAAAAATGGAGAGCGCAAATGGGTTGAGTTTACCATACGGCTTATCAAAGAAGGCGACAGGATAACAGGAATCCACGGCACAGGGAGGGATGTAACTGAGAATAAGAGATTGAAACAGGAATTAAAGGAATCCAATAAACAACTTAAGCTCCTGTGGTATCTGATCGTAGGAACGCGCGGAGGAAACACCCGTGCATTGATCCTGAAACATCTTATCGACAAACCTCATAATGCAAATCAATTAGCAGATGCCCTGAATATGGATTATAAGACCGTCAGACATCATCTCGATGTTTTAGTAAAAAATGGAATAATCACAAAAGAGAAGAGCAATGGATATACCACAGTATATTTTCCTTCAAAGAATATTGGAGATAGTCTATTATTTATTTCTGGGGAAGGTATGAAATTCAAACCTTTATAACCATAATCAGCCTTTTTTAATAATGATATCGCCATTATCGGCTTCATAAAATACGATGATATCGCCCTTTTTGACTTCAAACTTCTGAGCCACTTTTGATATCAAAACAATCTTATTCGAATCCGTAACCGTAGTAGTTCCTATAATTTTCATAAGACTAAATAGTTCAAAAAGGTATATATAGGTATTGAGTCTAATAAGTCTTTTAAGTCTTATATGTGAAATAAGACTATTAAAGGAGAATTAACATGGAAACACAAGAAAAAACCGTAAAGGTAGAAATCGAAATACCAGAAAAAGCCTATAGATTCGTTGAAAAATACGCAAGCCTATCAAATAATGATGTAAAAACCATTATTGAGAGAGCAGCCGTAACAGAATTAGCAACGATCAGAGAAAAAGTAAAGCAACTCCCGTTTGTCAGATCAGATACTTTCAAAGACCCCTGGCAGATTAATTAACTTTTTCTTTTTTCTTTGATACCCTATCCCAATATTCTTTATTTTTCTTCTCATAAGGCCATCGGGTTTAAGCTGTTACGTCCATGCCTACTTTGTCATTACGACCAAAAGGTATATCCATGCTGCCCGCCCTGCTACAAATCAAGTACGTCTGAGGGATAAAGGTTTGCCCCGTTGGGGTGCTTCGCATCGCTGCGGCGACAAACCTTTATTCCCTCAGCCGTACAAGTCTAGCTTGCAGCAGGGCGGCGATAGCACCACGGATATACTCTTTTAAAGTCTCATTCCTTCTCTTTTCTCTCTCCATGTTTGCAGCAGGTTCGGCTCCTTCTTCCCTGGATACCTCTTCCTTGCGCTCCGCTAGGCTCTTAGTATCGCTGATGGAGAGCGCCTGGGGGATTTTCCAGGATGATCAGTGTATCAAGCTGATACGATGACGTTACCCGGGGTCGTTGCGACAGCGCAGTTTAAAAGCGGTTTAAGATGATAACTCTAAGAGACAGAATTATATATAGATTCTTAGAATAAATATATATCTGTCCCAACCCACCCATACGTATCAACTCCCTTAGAAAATATATAAGATGCTATCGCAAGACATGAAATTTTAACAGTTAGAGCTGAGAAACTTAGAAAGTTAGGACCGCATTTTTAAGAATGTTAGATCCTGAGTTCCTGGAGCGATCCTGAGTTCCTGGAGAAGTTGTCCTGGAGAAGTTGTCCT
>DYGR01000046.1 GCA_020724545.1 Candidatus Methanoperedens nitratireducens | reverse complement strand
TGCCAGCGACGGCATATACCCCGTACTTGTGGGTGCTGTTAGCGGAGAGAAAAGCGTATCACAGAGACTCGAAGTCACCGTTAACAAAGGTCTTGAGAAAAGCCAGATACTCAGCCTTTATCCGAGCTACAGCGAGGTAACACTTAATCCAGGCAGCTCAACAGAGATCAGGGTTACCCTGAGAAACGGCGGGAATGAGGCTTTAAGCAACGTGCAGCTTGAGATACAGGACGTAAGCGGCATCAGCACCCAGATCAGGAGCTTCGGGACAATAGAAAAACTGGAGGCGGGAGAATCAAGAAGCATCCCTGTTGAGATCACTGCAAGAGCAGATGCAGGCTCAGGGATAAAAGAGATATTCATGCGTGCCAGGAGCGGCGATGTTCAGGGCGAGGAAAAGAGCATCAAAGTCAATGTTGAAAAATCAGGATCAAGCGGAGTGGCAGGAATCGGGATGGTGCTGCTGGCTGTTGCTGCGCTTGTGTTTATAATACGCAAATTCGGGAGAAGATAAAATATGGATGCAGAAAAAGAAAAAAATGAAAATATCATAGAAACAATAGATCTTACCAAGCGATTTGGTAAGAAAAATGAGATTACTGCAGTGGATTCGCTTAACCTTAGCGTTAAAAAGGGCGAGGTCTTTGGCTTTGTGGGACCTAACGGCGCAGGCAAGACCACCACAATGAAGATGCTGATAGGTCTGCTTGAACCAAGCAGCGGATCGGGAAAAGTTGCAGGCTTTGACATTGTGAGAGAGGTCATAAAGATACGGGAAGCCACGGGCGTTTTGCCTGAGCCTGCTGGCTACTACGATAATCTTACTGCAAAGCAGAACCTGAGGTTCTATGCAAAGCTCTATGACATCGATGAAAAGACAAGGGAGAAGCGGATTGTTGATTTACTAGAATTAGTGGGTCTTGAGCGTGCCGTAGACCAGAGGACGGGCGGATTTTCAACAGGTATGCGAAAACGCTTTGGTCTTGCCCAGGCGCTGATAAACGAGCCTGGCGTGCTGTTCTTAGATGAGCCTACAAGCGGAATAGACCCTCTCGGCGCACAGATGATGCGGGATTTGATCAAGAAGCTCAGCAAGGATAAGGGTGTGACGGTGTTCCTGAGCAGCCACAGCATGGCTGAGGTTGAGGAGATATGCGACAGGATAGGCGTTATATCAAGGGGCAGGCTTCTTGCTACAGGCACTGTGGATGAACTCAGGGATAAGGTGAGGGAAAAAGAAGGAGTAAGATATTCACTTGAAGTACAGGACTTGCCGGTGCAGAGGGTTATAGAGGGATTGAGAGGACTGAAAGGCGTACGCTCTGTCGAGCAGGTGAACGGTCATATCTCGCTGCTGACGGATATGGGTGCGCGCATGGAGATAGCTAAGGCGGTGAAGTCCATGGGCGGAACCATATCCATGTTCGAGGAGGAGAGAATGGATTTACAGCGTGTGTTCCTTAAGCTGATAGAGGCGGCATAAGGCTGACAGGCAAAATTATGAAAAGAAATCTTGAAAATATTTTCGTGATAGCGCAGAAAGAGTTTGCCGACAGCATCTGGAGTCCAAGATTCTATTTGATTCTCGTGATATTTATGATTGCGCTTCTGGTGAGCGGGTATCAAACAGGGCGGAATATGGCTGATATGTCAAGCAGGGGCGGGGAATTCTTTGGCGGTATTTCTCCACTTATAATGGGTTTTACAGGCTTCTCATTTCAAATGAGCTATCTCGGCCCTTTGATTGCAATAGTACTCGGATTCGATGCAATCGTCAGAGAAAGGAAATCAGGCTCACTTAATGTACTTCTGACCCATCCTGTGTATAGAGACCAGGTGATTACAGGAAAGCTCATTGGTACTATGGTCACGCTTGGTTTTGTTGTAATTATTGCAGTTGTGGCATCCACTGGAATTATGCTTAGCGTATCAGGAATCACGGTATCAACTGAAGTGATTGGCAGGATAATAGTATTTATGATGCTGGCATTTTTATTTATGTTGAGCTATCTTGCATTCTCTGTAGCAGCATCCACGTTTACTAAGGAATCATCAGATTCGCTTGTTTACAGCATTTCGGTGTGGTTGGTGCTCGGTATGCTTTTAGGCACGATTGCATACACGGCAGCAGGGATTATTGCAGGGGAGCAGAAGATGTTTGAGATATCTTCTGATGACCGCTCTTCTATGGAAAAAATGGAGAAAAGAGAGAAAATCGCACGGAATATTATGTCTCTATCCCCCTCTACGCATTTCACTGAACTCATAACTGGACCCCGTCAGTCTGGAGGGTATATTGTTACATCTGCCGGAGGAGCAGGTGAGAGGCCATCTGAGATGCGCGGCCTCTTTGATACAGGCTTCACTCTTGGCTACTGGGTAGAGCAGAACTGGGTTAACCTGGTTGTATTGATCGTGACTCCTGTAATCCTGTTATTAGTGTCTTATATGGCTTTCATTAGGCAGGATATAACATTATAGATATAGAATTACTATGTTTTATATGGACTGGCAGTTATTTTAATATACAATGAAACCGCTATCTTCTTTTGAAGAGAAAGAAGCGTGTAAGAGATGAATAATTAATGAGGACTGGTAACGTGAGCGGCTGTATATTCTGTCAAATTATTAAAGGGGAAGCATCGACCAACTTCGTTTATAAGGATGATGATATGGTCGCCTTTTACGATATAAAACCCTCTGCACCGGTGCATGTACTGATAGTTCCCCTGGAGCATATCGAAAGCATCAATACGCTGGAAGAGAGGCACAGCTACATCATCTCGAAAATGATGCTTAAGGCAAAGGATATAGCAAGACAACTGGGTATAGCCGATACGGGCTACAAGCTGATAATAAACGTAGGCAGAGGCGGAGGGCAGATTATATTCCACCTGCATATACATCTCATCGGAGGCTGGAAACGTTAGCGCTTGAATGGATCAATAAAATAATCAAACAAACCTGAACGTTTGCTCGGTTTTTATTCTGTCATCTATCTCATCTGCATACCGCCTCTTCAAATTAGCCAGCATCTCTACAGATAATTTATTTTTCCTTACAGCGGGGCAGCGCTCATCCACCGAATCCACGTCAATAACAGGGTATAACTCACATAGCACCGGGCGGCATTTATATATGCGGCAGTGTTTCTCCTTGTTTAAGAATATACACTGCCCTTTGATCATCCTCACTGCGAAATATACACCATGCTCTCCCTGAGCCTTCCTGAAATACTTCTTCGGATCAAGTTCCAGAGCATATTCCTCTTTGATCTTTGCTATAAGCTCCAGGATTTCATCCCCGGTCAGAACAGGGCAGTTCCGGCAGCACAGGGAGTTACATATTTTAATATCACAATTCAGATTCAAATTACCAGTTCCGGGCCAGTACCTCATAATATGATTGCGCATGCTTGCATGCAGGGCACACTTTTGGCGCTTCGGTTCCCTCATGGATATAGCCGCAGTTCCTGCAGTGCCATTTCACTGTGCTTTTTTTCTTAAATACAGACCCATCTTTTAAATTCTCTAATAATGCCCTGTAGCGGCTCTCATGGAATTGCTCAACTTCCCCGATCTCGGTGAATGAAGAGGCGACCTGTGAAAATCCCTCTTCTTCTGCAACTCTTGCGAATCCGGGATAAAGTGTACCCCATTCAAGTTTTTCACCCTCTGCAGCAGCAAGTAGATTATCGACGGTCCTCCCGATGACTCCGGCAGGATATAATGCAGTTATCTCAACATTTCCACCCTGCAGATGTTTAAAGAACACCTCGGCATGTTCTTTTTCATTATCCGCAGTCTCAAGGAAAATCCCTGATATTTGCTCAAATCCCTCTTTTCTGGCAACACCTGCAAAATATGTATAGCGGTTTCTTGCCTGGGATTCACCTGCAAATGCAGCTAAAAGATTCTTCTCAGTTCTGCTCCCTTTAAGATTCATTATTAATCCCTCTTATTATGTTGGTATTTTCTCAATTAGATTTATCTGACTTTGTTATGTTTTATAAGCTTTTGGGAACTATATTTAATCAGCCTCCAAAGGACTATAGAAAGGAAATCCGCGTGGTCTATAGAAAGGCGAAAAGATATAATCAAACGCAACATTCCATACGATTAAAAATACAACTAATGATAAAGCCATCTTCAAAGCTGGAAGGAAAATCTCATTCGCTGATTTGGACCTGGATTTTATCACGAACGATATAACAGCCGCTATTCCACTGAAAAATGCAGGAACAATGGTCAGAAGAAACATTCCAAGAAATCCAAAGTCTTCATAATTGGAAGGAAGCGCTACACCTGCAACAACCCCAAAAACTGCGGCATAAGCAATAGGATATGCTGTACCTAGTTTTTCATGTTTCCACAGCGATAAATCACGCCCAATAATGCGATTGTAAAGATTGCTGAATAAGGATATAATTTTTTGATATACGTTGTGACTGCTACAAAAATAGTTACAGTAGAAACCACTACGATTGGAGGAAGGAGAGGCGAATGCTCCTGACTTAGATCTCCCAAGCCTTCAACTATTACTTTTTTGCTAAGGAGCAGAATTGAAAGAAGAGCTACAGCGGTTAAGATAAACGTCAAATATATCCTGTATTTATCAGGTTTTCCTTGCAAAGTAAACATAGAACAACGACAGCGTTCCAATCGTCACGAGAACTACAATACCAAGCATCTTCTCGAATGTTATATCAAGCAGACCGAAGACAGCTAGAAAGTAAGTTAAAAGAATTAAAACACCGACAACTGCTAGTGTCATAAACCATGAATATCTTGCAGCAAAAGCACTTATTTTTCGCGTTCTTTCATCCGATTCCGCTTGAACACCATAACCTATAAGCCTGATAACTGCAACGCCTGTGAATATTGGGAGTCCATACCCCAGAGAAATTGAAACCCATGTGGATAGAAATAGATTGAATCCGAATTCAAAAAAAGCAAATAAAATAATTAACAGCAGCGCTGAGATAATAGCCAGACCTATCAAAGACCCGATTATACTGCGGGTTATATTTTTATTATAAATATAAACGAGTGCAAATGAAACTCCTGTGGAAGCTAACAGCACCAGTAACCGGGGCAGAACATATATTTCAAAATCAAATATGGGTCCATAAAAACCCATTGTGCCGGCACGCTTGGCAAGCTCAAAACCAGCAGCAAATATAGTGCCAACAAAAGCTATCGTCGAACTCTCTCTAATGTTTTTATAAATGACATGCACAGCGACTGCAGGAATCCCGAACATGGCAAAAATAAATGGAAAGTCCTGAGATCGATCAACAACAGAAAATATGAAATATGCACCGAATATAAAGGCTAATAAACCTGCCATTACGCCAAATTGTTTCTCGGTTACGCTTCTGAATGCTATATACGCAATCATTAGAATCCCCATAGAGAAGTTTATAAATAAAAGCAGCATTCCCACGGCATCTATGTTCGTCATATCATCAACTTGCTCACCTTGATGGATTCGAATGATTATATATAAGCCTTTCTAAACTAAAAGCACCATTCCATCCAGGTGGGTTGTTAAATCGCTGAAAGATATAACTGACTGAAGACATAATTAAACGAAGCATAAGACACAATTAAAAACACTATCAGCAGAAGAGTTGTTTTCAGAGATACCGCGAAATACCTGTTTGCTGTTTCTGATCTGGATTTTGTTATGAAAAATATAATGGCTGCGATTCCGCTCACAAATATGAGGGGTACGATAGAGACAAGTATAAATGCCGTAGATAGCAATCCCAAACCTTCAAAACCTGATAATTCAAAAGGCGGTACTCTCCATGGAGCATAAAACGATAAAGGAAGCGCAATGCCGGCTATAAGACCCATCACCAGAGAATAAACCACCGGGTAAGTTATACCGAGTTTTTCGCTGTGCCACCAGCCTGATGCGATAACCAGGATTGGAATGGCAAATATAACTATAAGCCCGATAAAACTTATAAAACTTATAAGTATATCCAGTCCTGTATACGGCAGTACTGTAAAATAATGAATTCCCAGCAGTGCGGACGAGAAGATCGCTGAGTAGGGGTAGTATCGTTTCATATATGTGGTAATGGCGACAAAAACAGTCACAGCAGCAGCTATTGTAACTGGAGGAAGTATAAATAAGTATTTTTCAGGTCCCCACTCCATTGCTTTTTTGTTCAAAAGCAGGATGGAAAGAAGAGCTATAGCAGTCAAGATAAATGTCAAATATATCCTGTATTTATCAGGGATTGCAACCACTTTCTCACCGACAGTGGATAGAATAAGCCAGAGTCCCGCGCCTATGACAAGTATCAGGGTTAAAGGGTCAGAGATTGTTCTTGTTATCGAGATCAGGAAAATAAAATACCAAGGCGTCGAAGAATCGAAATATAAAGCTGTAAGAACATTCAAAATAAAAATCAGTAACATCAGAACTGCAATGGATATAATCACATTTTTCTTAGTTATCAGCACCATAATTTACGCATCCTCTTGCAGCTTCAATTCACATCATATTTACTCGTATTAATCCTTTTTAAAGTTTTTCCCTTCTAAGTAAAAATCCTGCAATTACCGCATATATCACCGAATACATAAGAACTGTTCCCCCCATACCTGATAAAAAATACCCGATGTAAGGAATTCTCGCTCTCGCTACTCCTATAACCCATTCTTTTTTAACTGGCTGGTTATAACTTATGCTTCCCTGCTGATCGAATGAAGGGTTCGTCCATGGGTTATCTCCTTTTGTAATATAACCTGCATGGGGAGCAGCAGGTCCATCAACCCAAATAGGCTCTCCAGCCTCAACATAATACACGGCACGGTGTATGATAGGTATTGTATTAAAATTACCATAGGGATAGTATGCAATTAGATTACCATAGTCATTAAACGATCTATAATCAAGTATCTTGCCATCTTCATATGTTATGATGTTTGTGTGCTGGGAGGATTGTATCAAAATTAGATCGCCTTTTTGCATATTTGGCTTCATACTTTCTGACTGTATAGCAAAGCCCATTTGCCATATTCCAGTTGCTGCATAAATTGATATTTTTATAACAGCTATTACTATAAGAGATATTAAAATAGCCTTGATCCAGACTTTCATTTTCCCCTCCACAGCCCTTTTATGTAAACAGCAGCCAATGTTATAAAAAACAATAAAGCTTCGAATGCAGGTGTCTTTTTCGGTACTGCAGCATCTGCTGGCTCTCCGCTTACTTTTACAAGCCATACATTACTACCGTAAGACAAAGGAACATCATAGCCTGCAAGGATATAGCCACCATCGCGAGTTTGTCGGGCAGAGTGCAAAAATTTCCCTCTGCGTATAATATCCCACTGCTTGTTGCCATTTGCATCAACCTTTACGAGCCAGGCATCGCCATAATAGTATCTAATGAGGTCTGATGTTCTATCAGCTCCTGTATAACCCGCAAGGATATATCCGCCATCCTGAGTCTTTTGAACCGAGTAAAAGCCATCGTCGCTATTTGTTTCTCCAAATGTCCTGCTCCACACAACATCGCCGTTTAAATTTGTTTTGATAAGCCAGGCATCATAGCTACCGTACGAATCCGTAGCACCAGCAAGTATGTAGCCATCGCTGGTGAGTTGAATAGAACTTATCATGTTCTTTTCGCCAAAAGTCCTGTTCCACAACTCATTTCCTTTAGCGTCAAGCTTTATGAGCCAGGCATCAACAGTGTTATAATAGTTGCCGGTGTTATTCTTGTAAACGTTGCAGGTTGCAAGCAAATACCCGCCATCCAGCGTCTGCAGCACGGAAGACCCTTCACCGCAAGTTTTTTCAAATTTTCTTATCCACTCTATCTTGCCGACCGAATAGAACTTAATGACACTCACATAATCGGAGTTTTCGAGACCCAGAGATTCAGTAAGTATATATCCATTATCTGATGTCCGCTGAACAGATTCAGCCTCGCCCCTGACACGATAAAACTTTTCAATATTCTCATCAAACGTCTTGCTCCACTGTTCGTTGCCATAAGCATCTGTTTTTATTACAAAAGCAACCTGTTTTATACCATAATCACCATAAAAGCTTTTACTGCCAGCAAGTATATATCCCCCATCACTGCTCTGCTCTATTTTGAAAACCTGTATATATTCTCTGGAGGCCAGTTCAGGTCTGTTGAACTTTCTGATCCACTGCTCAGTGCCATAAGCATCTGTTTTTATAAGCGCATCACCTGCTGCAAGAATATAACCTTCATCCTGCGTCTCCTGAACATCATAAATTCTCCCGACATTGTATGTCCTGTTCCACTCCTCTACAGGGGCCGCACCTGCGATACCTGTAAGCAGCAGAAGTATCATAATCACTCTGAAATGTATCATAGCCTGCTCACCTTTATGGATTGATGAAAGGTATATAAAACCACCCGCCCCCATTCCGCTGTACGTTTAAAAAGACCGCATTTTATTCTCATGTTCAATCACCCCATCCAGATGGGTTGTTAGATTGCTGAAAGATATAATTGCCTGAAAATATAAGTGAACGAAGCATGAACCACAATTAAAAACACTATCAGCAGGAGAGTTACTTTCAGAGATACAGCAAAATACCTTCGTGCTGTTTCTGAGCTGGAATTTTTTATGAAAAACATAAAGGCTGCGAATCCACTCACAAATGTGAAGAGAAGGGTAAAGAAAATTACACCTGCCACTTCCAAACCGAAATTTTCAAAAGGCGGTACTAAAAACAGAACAAGATACGATAAAGGAAGCGCAATGCCAGCTATAAGCCCCATCACCAGAGAATAAACCACCGGGTAAATTATACCGAGTTTTTCACTGAGCCACCAGCCTGATGCGATAACCAGGATCGGGGAGGTGAATATAATTATGGACATGATGAAATATAAAAGTGGTTCACCATATGTTGGGGTTGGATATGTATACGGCAGTACTGTAAGATAATGAATTCCCAGCAGTGCGGATGAGAAGATCACTGAGTAGGGATAATATCTTTTCATATATGTAGTGATGGCTATAAAAACAGTCACAGCAGCAGCTATTATAACTGGAGGAAGTATAAATAAATATTTTTCAGGTCCCCACTCCATTGCTTTTTTGTTCAAAAGCAGGATGGAAAGAAGAGCTATAGCAGTCAAGATAAATGTAAAATATATCCTGTATTTATCAGGGATTGCAGCCTCTTTCTCACCGATAGTGGATAGAATAAGCCAGAGTCCTGCGCCTATTACAAGAATCATTAAAGGGTTAAAGATTGTATTTATTATCAATACCAGTAACATCAGAACTGCTATGGATATAACCACATTTTTTTTAGTTATCAGCACCATAATTTATGCATCCTCTTGCAACTTCAATTCATTTTCCCCTCCATAGCCCTCTTACGTAAACAGCAGCCAATGTTATAAAAAACAATAAAGCTTCGAATGCAGGTATCTTTTTCGGCATCGCAGTACCTTCTGGCTCTCCGCTTACTTTTACAAGCCATGCATCACTGACTGGGAATGGAATATCTAAAGTGCCGGCCCCGTACGAGGTAGTAGAGCCTGCAAGGATATAGCCCCCATCTCCTGTCTGCTGAACCGAGGAGAACTGATCAAAGCCATCCCCGCCAAACGTTTTTTCCCATACTTTATTTCCATCGATATCGGTCTTGATGAGCCATGCATTCGCTACCACGGTATCGCCACCCTTGAACTTCTCTCCTGTAAGACCTGCTATTATATAGCCGCCGTCTTCTGTTTGCTGAACAGAAGAAGCATAGTCCCTGCCCCGCCCTCCATAGGTCTTTTTCCACTCTTCGTTACCTCTAGCATCGGTCTTGATGAGCAGCGCATCATAATTAGGTCCGAATATTATAGACGAAATCGAAAAAGGTGAAAACGATCCTGCTATTATATATCCCTGGTCTGATGTTTGCATAACTGATCTTGCGCTCACATCGTTTCCTTTAAATGTCGTTTTCCATACTTCATTTCCTGCTGAATCGGTCTTAATCAGCCATATATCCAAGCCAATTCCCCCTATATATGTTCCGCCCAGCAATATGTATCCTCCGTCCACGGTCTGCTCAACAGAATTTGCATAGCCCTCGAATATCCTGCTCCACTGTTGATTGCCATCAGCATCTGTCTTGATAAGGAAAGCCCCTTCGCTGTCTGAACCATAATTATACCCGGCAATAATATAGCCACCATCAGAAGTCTGCTGGACTGATTTAGCCAGATCAACACCACCTAAATCGAATGTCCTGTTCCACTCCTCTACAGGGGCCGCACCTGCGATACCTGTAAGCAGCAGAAGTACCGTAATCATTCTGAAATGTATCATAACCTGCTCACCTTTATGGATAATTATATATTTATGAAATATGGTTGTCTGGTCTTCTATAATTTTTTAAACCGCAGATGAACGCAAATAAACGCAGATGCATAGCAATAAATCCGCGTTCATCGGCGTTTATCTGCGGTTCCATTTCTTCAAATTTCATAACTTTCAATAATTTTCATTGATAAAAATCCAACGGTTTATTGACTGTATAGATCCCGCGGATCAGCAATCTCCCCTCTTAGCGCGCTCGCTGCTGCTGTCTCCGGCGATGAAAGGTATATTAAACCACCTGCCCCCATCCTGCCCTTGAAGTTCCTGTTTGAGGTTGAGAGACAGACCTCACCCTCGCATACCACTCCCATGTGTGCCCCGAGGCACGGCCCGCAGCCAGGCGGCGCAATGATAGCACCCGCTTCCAAGAGCGTAGGAATTATACCTGCCTCTGTGGCTTTGATCAGGACAGAGCGCGATGCAGGCAGGATAATCGTTCGTACTTTGACCTTTTTGCCTCTCATGATCCTTGCAACAGCCTCCAGATCCTCATAGCGCCCGTTGGTGCATGAGCCGATAAAAACCTGGTCAATCGGGGTTCCTGCCACCTCCCCGACATCAGATACATTATCCACCTCATGGGGCCTTGCGATCTGGGGCTTGAGGTCTCCAACATCAAAATCATATTCTTCTGAATATTGCGCGTCCTTATCAGCATACACCGGGGTGTATTTTTCCCTGGCCTTTCCTTTTAAGTATTCAAACGTTTTCTCATCAGGCGGTACGATACCTGCTTTAGCCCCCATCTCGATGGACATATTGCACAGCGTCATTCGGCCTGAGATTGAAAGTTCACTTATGGCAGCGCCGTAATACTCTATTGCCCTGTAATTTGCCCCATCAGCACCTATGTTTTTAATGATATAAAGGGTCATGTCCTTTGCTGATACTCCCTTCGCCAGTTCTCCGCTTACGGTTATCCTGATCGATCGCGGCACCCGCAGCCACAGTTTTCCCGCTGCAAAGATCTCAGCCATATCTGTTGCACCCACGCCAGTAGCGAACGCACCGAAGGCACCGTAGGTACATGAATGTGAGTCTGCACCTATTATCAGCTTCCCGGGCATGGCAAACCCGCTCTCAGGGAGCACCTGGTGACAGATACCGTCTCCGATATCAAAAAAATTGGTGATCCCCTGCTCTTTTATCCATTTTCTTATGCTCTGCTGGAGTTTAGCCGCGGTCTCATTATTAGCAGGTGCAATATGGTCAAACGGTATTATTATCCGCTCCGGGTTCCATACCTTTTTTGCATCCATGTCCTTGAAGGCGGATACAGCGAGCACACTGGTTCCATCGTGTGCCATAGCATAATCTATATCCGCGATCACAAAATCGTCTGCTGCTGCGGATTTCCCTGAAGCTGTACTGAGTATCTTTTCGCTTATGGTAGGCATCTGCTGTAAATTGGGGTTTAAGATAGATAGATATTTCTGCTTATAGATCTGAATAATTCGACGGTGATACATTGTTTACAATCGAGAAGATCCATGCAATCAAAGACATTCATGCAAGAGAGATACTCGACTCAAGAGGCAATCCTGCAGTTGAGGTTGATATTTATACAGAAGGCGGGTTCGGACGGGCAAGTGTGCCGTCAGGCGCATCCACAGGGACAAACGAAGCGCTTGAGCTGAGGGACAGGGACAAACGGTACCACGGAAAAGGCGTCAGGACAGCGGTAAACAATGTTAATACAGAGATCAAAAAAGCGCTCATGGGTATGGATGTCCGCCACCAGTATGATATTGACAGGATAATGCTGGAACTTGATGGCACCCAGAATAAATCAAGACTTGGTGCCAATGCCATCCTAGGAGTGTCTCTTGCTGCTGCCCATGCGGCAGCGAAATCCACAGGACTTTATCTTTACCGCTACCTGGGAGGCACGAGTGCATTCACGCTTCCATGTCCTACCATGAACGTAATAAACGGAGGGAAACACGCAGGCAACGAGCTTGCAATACAGGAATTCATGATCCAGCCAAAAGGTGCCAGTACATACTCCGAAGCCCTGCGCATGGGCGCTGAGACGTATCATATTCTTGGCTCTATACTTTCTAAAAAATACGGTATATCTGCTGTCAATGTGGGATATGAGGGTGGATATGCTCCTCCCCTTGTAAACACAAAGGACGCGCTTGATTCTCTCACCAATGCCATTGAAGAGGCAGGATATGGGAAAGAAATGACAATAGGCCTGGATGCAGCAGCATCTGAGTTCTATAAAGATGGTAAATACAGCATCGATGGGAAGACATTATCGGCAGGGGAACTGGCGGATTTTTATGCCGACCTTGTGAAGACATATCCTATCTTCTCTATCGAAGATCCGTTCCATGAAAAGGCTTTTGATGATTTTGCGCTTTTGACAAAAAAACTCAGGGACACGATTATCGTGGGTGATGATCTTTTTGTGACCAATGTAAAGAGGCTTGAGCAGGGCATAAGAATGGGCGCTGCGAATGCGCTCCTGCTTAAGGTCAACCAGATAGGCACGCTGTCCGAGGCTTTTGATGCTGCAAGACTGGCGCAGAAGAGCGGGTATAAGGTTATCGTAAGCCACAGGTCTGCTGAGACCGAGGATACCAGCATAGCCGATATATCAGTGGCTGTCGGAGCTGAACTGATCAAGACAGGAGCGCCTGCAAGAAGTGAGCGCAATGCAAAATACAACCAGCTCCTCAGGATCGAAGAGGAACTCGGGAAGTCAGCGAGGTATATCCAGCTTTGATTTTCTTGTGAACTTAAGAGAAAAATATAAACCCCCTGATGGCTTTATCTAGATAAAGCAGGAGAAATCGATATAATATCTGTTGAAAAACTTTCAAAGACATTCGGCACCAATGTTGTTCTAAGAAATATAAATCTCAGGATAGAGCAGGGGGAATTCCTGACAATATTCGGTCCCAATGGTGCAGGAAAGACCACACTTATTAAAATAATATCAACCCTTGTAAGCCCGACCGCTGGCAGGATCATGATCGATGGTATTGATATCAAAGAGAACCCTATCGAGATAAGGAAAAAGATCGGTGTGATCTCGCATGAGACATACCTGTACCATGAACTGACCGCTGCTGAGAATCTCAGGTTCTTCGGACGGATGTACGGCATACAGGATAGGGGTATCGAGGCTCAAATAGATGACCTCCTAAAACAGGTAGGTCTATTTTACAGGAAAAACGACCGTGTAAGGACCTTTTCCCGAGGTATGAAGCAGCGGCTCTCGATAGCACGGGCATTGATCCATGACCCGCCCATACTTCTGCTCGATGAGCCTTATACAGGTCTTGATCAGCATGCAAGTGCCACATTTGACAGGATACTGGACAGCATGAATGCACATGATAAGACCCGTGTTCTTATCTCCCATGATATAGAGCGTGGTATCTCTATGTGCGATCGGGCAGTCATCCTCACGAATGGGAATATAGCCCATGAGATGAGCGGAAGCGAAATCGGCGACCTACAAAAATGCAGAGCCATTTACGAAAGATATGTGCAGGAGCATGCATGAGGTTCCTGGAGATAGCCAGCAAGGATCTCAGAGCAGAGTTTCGCACAAAGCAGATGCTCAATTCAATGATGATATTTGCTCTTCTTGTGATTGTTATCTTCAGTTTTGCATTCGGGAATGAGGCATCGATATTCATCCAGGGCCTGAATATAAAGGTAGTCGATCTACTTGCACCAGGCATACTGTGGATTGCATTTACCTTTGCAGGTATGCTCGGTCTTTCAAGATCGTTTGCAGGAGAGAAAGAGGAAGGGTGCCTTGAGGGGTTAAAGCTGTGTCCTGTGGACAGATCCGATATATATAATGGCAAGGTCCTATCCAATGCTGTTTTGATGTTCCTGATGGAGATAACCACCATTCCGATCTTTGTTGTGCTCTTCAGTTATGATATTAACAATATCCCGGGTCTGATACTGGTTGTTATACTCGGGACTTTTGGATTCATTTTTGTGGGCACTCTTCTCTCTGCGCTCACTGTAAACACAAGAACACGCGAGATCCTGCTTCCTGTTATCCTTTTCCCCGTCCTCATCCCGGTCATCCTCTCGGCTGTGACCGCAACAGGGAAAATGCTTTCATCAGGTGATATCTCTGAAATATCAGGAGAACTGCAGCTACTTGCTGTCTATGATATAATTTTTTTTATCGTGGCACAGCTTGTATTTGAATACACGATTGAGGACTGAGGAATATTAAGAAAAGAATATAGCTATGGCGGCCATATAGCAAAAGATAATATTGATATAAACATGAGGATTTAATACGTAATATGTTAAAAAAGATACTTTACACCATAACAGCCCTGCTAATACTTGCTTCAATATATCTGGTGTTCTTCTATGCACCCATTCCTATTGATCCTAGAGAAGCAGGCGGAGACCCGAATAACTTCAAGATCTTCTATTTCCATGTACCGATTGCAATCACCGCGTACCTCGCTTTTGCTGTTGTGTTCATCTCAAGCATATTATATCTAAGAGGCAAGCAGCAGAAGTGGGATATAGTTTCAATCTCGGCTGCTGAGGTCGGTATTGTTTTTGCGTTTTTAACCCTTGTCAGCGGATCGATCTGGGCAAGATCGGCATGGGGTGAATACTGGGTAACATGGGATGTGAGGCTCAATACATCACTTGTGCTGTTTTTGATATACCTGTCCTATCTCATGGTTCGACAGGCTGTAGATGAGCCTGAGAAAAGGGCAAGATTATCAGCCGTTTTCGGAATAGTGGGATTTATAGGCGTGCCGCTAAGTTTCATGTCTATACGATTATGGAACAGGGCAACCATACATCCAGTCGCTGAACTGAACTATTCCACATTCAGCCCACTACTTATCACTTTAATTATGAATTTTACAGCTTTCTTCCTGCTTGCAGCATCGCTGATATTGCTAAAGATTGATAGCGAGCAATTGAGAGAGAAAACAAATGAACTGAAAAGAATAAAAGGTTTATAAAAAATAAAAAGGTTATGCCGCAGCGGGCGCGGCCTCTACCTCTGTTTTTCTAACCTCTACTCTTCGCAGGGGATAAACCTGTTTAACGTCATGATAAATATTAGCCGAGAGTTTTCCAGTTATAACTTCCTGGATGAACTGAGCCATATCCAGTTCTTTTGCCCTTGATGCTATGACGTTATTCATTATCTGGCGTATTTCCTTTATCTGGTTTGCCCGTGCTCTTTTTATAGTAAAGCATGATGGTTTTACCTTTATGGTATAATCATCCTTTGTCTTTACTGATACGTTTGTCTCTACACTCGATGTCTGTCTCTTTACAAGCGAGCGCAGGTAATCCTGCGTAAGCTGGTGGCCTGTGAATCTTGTGTATGCAGAGTCACCTCCAACGCGATCCACTTTCAGAAGCAACTTGATGTTCTGTTTTGAAAGATCATTCGTCAACTCCCCGAGGGTTACTTCAATGACCCTTCCAATCAATTTCTCTGGTGCATCAGCTACTGTCTCTCCGATATTCGCTTTTCCGAACATGTCAGGTGCAACTAGGTTGTACCATTGTTTTGCTTTCCATCCTTCTGCTTTTGTTACTGCCAAATAAGTTCCTCCAAATTAATAGGATTAAGATTATGAAGTATATTCACAAATCATCCACATAATAAAGCGTTAGATACTTAATACTATTTAATATATTGGTTTATATATTGAAAAGCGACATCCTTAAGTTATATCAGGACAATTCAATACCGCCCGTTGCGCGGGGGTAACCAAGCCCGGCCAAAGGTGATAGACTCAAGATCTATTCTCGCAGGAGTTCGAGGGTTCAAATCCCTTCCCCCGCATCCTGATTTTAATATTGGTAATCCAACAGTAGATTTAAGCGGTATTAATACCAAAGAATTTGAAAAGTTCCTCAGGGTTAGAAAAGGACTCAGTGATTCCACTGTAAGGCTATACCTTGTCCTTTTCCGTCAATTTGTGAATAATATTGGGAAAAACCAGGTCTCGGAGCGGGACATAGAGGACTACCTGTCTGTATCGAAAAATAAACGCAATGATCTAGCAATGCTAAAGGCATGCTTCAGGAACTTCCTGAAAGTGGATATCGTTGGCGAGTTCAAGATACCAAGAAACAATATTAAACCAAAAATATTGCCAGACATTAATAAAATAAGCCGATTTTATAATACTATACCCAACATCAGGGACAACTTTGTTTACCCTCTGACACATAAATATCATCTCACACAAAAAGAGGCTAAAGAGCCTCTTTTTGTCTTAAGAAAAAATTATCAGCAATAGCTGATTGTCCACTTTACAACCGTATTTATACGGTTAGAATAAAAGTATACAAGTAACATTATATTAATATGAGATCCATTAAGTGGATTTTTGAAAAAATTAAAAGAGAGAATCCAAACTGGTCAGACTATACCTGTTTCTCTAGGGCTGTTTCAGGGAAGGTTTTCTCAAAAAAGATGATATCACAGCACTTCAACAAGCTGGTGGACAGTGGTGATGGGAGAAAGAGCTCTAGTATGTTAAGAAATGCTGGAAGATAACTGATTGCTGATTTATTCTCAACTTGATGGGAATTCTCATAAAGTTGCCTCCATCCCCCGATTCAGTCCCCTGCTTATCAAGGGATTGAGTTGGTGGATTCAAACTAAATAAAAATCCACCTGAGGAGGCAAACTAAAATGGAAATCGGGACACTGGTAAAAGAACTTGAGATACAAAAAGAAGCGAGCCTGGACTTGATTGTGGACAGCAGAAGTCTAAAGGCAGTATCAGATGAGAAAGATAAAGTAATGCTGGAGATACCTGAACACGGGAGCTTTCCACTGACAGGATGGGCACACTCACAAATGGCAGAGAAGTTGCAGATACCGAAGAGATACTATGACAGGATGATTGCTACTGAGAAGACCGAACTTCTGGCAGACAACATCAATGCATGGATCGGGGAAAAAGAGAGAAGGCTGGTAAGAGTCACGGACAGCAAAATCAGGGCAGTACTTTCTGACAGGTACAGGATAATGGACAACTACGACCTGCTATACCTCTCAATGGAGGAGTTCAGGAAAAAAGAGACAGTAGAGATCTACAAGGCTGAGGTCACAGAGACAATGCTGTATCTCAAGGCAGTGGACAGAACTCTCTCAGCAGAGATCACGGCAGGAGATGTAATCTCAGGAGGCCTGATAATCAGGAACTCTGAGGTGGGAGCATCGGCTTTCAGGGTTGAGACGTTTATTCTCAAGAGAATATGCAGCAACGGCCTGATCGGGGAGCATTCGCTAAAGAAAGTGCATCTTGGAAAGCAGACCGTGGAAATAGGAGAGATAAACTGGTCAGATGAGACGCGCGAGCTTGAGGACAGGGTTCTCTGGGCAAAGGCAAGGGACATCATCAGGGCAACGTTTGATCACGGTATCTTCTCTTCCTGGGTTGAAAAAATGAAAGAGAGCACCGAGGTTGCAATTGAAAAACCAGTAAAGGCAGTAGACAACGTTTCAAGGCTTGCGGGCTTAAGCGAGGAGCAGAAAAACGAGCTTTTGATGCATTTTTCTGAGCACACAAAGTACGGCCTTGTGAACGCAGTCACAAGCCTGGCAAGAGACACGAACTATTGATTAACTCTCAACCTTACTCTGTACGTTTCCCTCAGTTCAATTTGTTTTAATTTTTCATTTTTATATGTTTGTCCAGATTATTATTAGTTGAAGGAATGTAACCAAGTTCGTATGTGTAAAATAATCCGTTCCAATATTTTTCTAAACGAGTAACAATTTTTTTGAGTTCAGGATCCGTTTTTGATCTGTTTCTCATTTCAGATAGATACCTTCTGGCTCTTTTTTCTACTTGTTCTCGAACAATTTTCCCACAACCTTTTACATCTTTAAATATCATGCATAATCTATTAAAAAAATGATAGTAATACTGTAGTTTTTTCACTAATAACTTGATGGATTTATCGGTAACAACCGATGACAATAGTTTATCCAGCTTTACTAATTTTTCAACATATTCATGATATATCTTGTTATCTTTTTTTTTTATTTCAACTTCTCTCTGTATTTTCTCAATTTCTTTTTTAACTTCTTTATCTCTAATCAATGTCCCAAGTTGCTTGTGCTTTTCGGAAAGAATAGCATTTCCAACATTTTTTAGAAAATGGTACTGACAGTACTGGTGAGGAACACCAGGAAATACTTCTGCTACAGATTCAATGATAGATTTTTGCATATCACTGACTACAGCAAGTGGTTTTCCAAAATTGTCGCTTATTTTCTTTGTGATAACCTGAAATCAAAGCTAGATATTTATCTGAATGTTTTGATACTGTTGCTCTGTTTGTATGAATCCCATAAAAAGAAAGTTTATCTAGCACTTCGTCTATTGTTTTATGTTCTGAAAATCGAAGTCCTCCCTCTAATGCTAAAACATCAGTACCAAAGTTCATACTTGATAGAGCAAGTGATTTATACTCTGAAGAATGAAAGGACATCAAATTGCCTTTGCAGTCCTTATTCCTGCATTTCAATACCCTCTCCCAACATACTAATTTTCCTTTTAGCGTAATTACAGTTTTCTCATTAGTGTTATATTTTTTTACAAGCCCATCTCCACATAATGGACAATTCTTGAACTCTGGTTCAAGCATAATGCTCATAAAACTAGAATATGTTGTCGTTATATTTAAAGAAGCAGATCGTTAATCAATAGTCCTGAATCCTTGTAAGCGTAGCTTTTATCTCTGCAATTTCCATCTCTTGCTTGCGAAATTTTTCCTCAATAAAAGAGGATAGACTGAACTTTGTATCCTTTACATCGGCTTCTATCCTTACCAGGCTGGATTTTATATTACTAGTATCATCCTTTACGCCATGCAGTATTTGTATAGTTGTTTCTTGCTTTTCCAGCATTTTATCTTGCTTTTCCAGCATTTTATCTTGCTTTTCCAGCATTTTATCTTGCTTTTCCAGCATGGTTGAAGTATCCTGTTTTACTGCTTGCAGAATTTCTTTTACTTCATGAATATCAACCGTTCCCCTTGATAAGGCAGATAGCATCTCTTTCTGCACATCTTTATCTCTTATAATCTTGAATGAGCTGAACTCTTTCTTATAGCTCTCCTCCTCTACATATATATTCACAACAAAGATCGGATATCTCTTGATATTTATTCTATCCAAAAATCCTTCAATATTTTTATCTTCCCCCTCTGCTATTAGTTCAACTCTTCCATCCTCTAAATTCCTGACCAATCCAAAAATATCCAAGCCAAAGGCAATGCGTTTGACCTCTTCTCTATAGCCGACGCCCTGAACTTCACCGCTTACAAAAGCATGAATGCGTTTCATGAACCTAACATAAGCTTCAATCCTTAAGTATTTTTCAGTATATCATCAAAATATTGAACGCATATGATATTGTTTTAACCATTTTTGGGGATTATCCCATAAAGAGAAGAGCATATAACTAAAGAAAGATTATATAATGGAGAGGAGTTCTATAATTATATATCAGCATAAATACGCTGATGTCTTCTGCAGGGGTTCACTATGAAAGATCAGTACGAAACGATAAGGCTGGAAGTCCAGGATTACATACGTCCAGAGTGCTCCTGTAAGATAGAGGACATAGCGAAGTCTGTTGAGCACGTCGCTGACTCTACGTTCGATCCTGTGAACAACGTACTGATGGTTAAGGTTCATAAGGGCATGGTCAGTGCCAGGGATATAATAGATGAGTTAAAAAGATGCATGGTGCGCTGCGAAGAGGGTCAAACTGCCCGTATGGAACCTGAGGCTAAAACTGAACATATGGAACATATGGAACACGAGGCAAGACCTTATCGCGAGATGAGAGCTGCCGTGGAGAAGCCGACTGTACATGACCACCATGCTATGATGGAAGCACAGATGAAGCGGAACTTTATTATTGCCGCAATTTTCACGATTCCAACATTGATCCTGTCACCATCAATTCAGGAATGGTTTGGGTACACTCTGCCACCATCTCCTGCCTGGGATATCCTGCTTGTTCTCACAGCTTCCATCGTGATCTTATACGCTGGCTCTGTTTTCTATACAGGCTCGATTAGAGCCCTTAGAATGCGTACGCTTGATATGAACGTTCTGGTAAGCATTGCATTGTTATCAGGGTATTTCTACAGTCTGGGTGCTACTTTCGTATTTGAAGCGCCTGATTTTTACTGGGAAATAAGCACCCTGGCTACATTCATTCTTTTCGGGCACTGGATGGAAATGAGGGCAGCGAGGAGCGCGGCAGGAGCCTTAAGAGAGCTTGTGAAATTGATCCCGCCCACTGCCAACCTGATAAAAAACGGCGGGGTTGTCGAGGTTCCTACTTCATATCTAAAAATTGGAGATATTGTTCTTGTCAGACCGGGTGGGAAGGTTCCGATAGATGGTGTGGTGATAGAGGGCGAAACATCGATTAATGAAGCTATGATCACAGGTGAGTCAAAGCCGGTTGAAAAGAAGAAAGGAAGCGAGGTTATCGGAGGAACTATAAATTTTGAAGGCGCTATCCGGGTTCAAGTGACAAAAACCGGTGAAGAAACAGCGATTGCCCAGATTATCAGGCTTGTTGAGGAGACCATAGCCTCCAAGCCTAAGGTTCAGAAACTGGCAGACAGAGCGGCCAGCTACCTGACTCTTGCAGCAATCTTTGTAGGCGGAGGAACGTTCGCTTTCTGGTATGGGATTGGAGCAGGAAGCCTTTTCGCTTTAACACTTGCTATCACGGTCATAGTCATTACCTGCCCTCATGCTTTAGGCCTGGCCATCCCAACCGTCACATCGGTATCTACAACCATAGCGGCCCATAACGGGATTCTCATAAAGAATTTTGAAGCAATGGAAATCGCGAAAAAGATCGACATTGTAGTATTTGACAAGACAGGAACCCTGACAAAGGGAGAGTTCGGGGTTACAGACATTATCAGGTTAGGAGACTGGGCTGAAAAAGAAATCCTGAGAACAGCCGCGGCCATAGAGGTCAATTCAGAGCATGTTATAGCAAAAGGAATAGTAAAAAGAGCACAGCAAAAAGACGTACTGGATATAAAAGCTGAGAAGTTTACGGCTATTCCGGGGAAGGGCGCTAAAGCGACGGTTGGTGAGAACGAGGTTTACATAGGCAATGCTAATCTTATGAGGGATCTGGAGATAAACACTGAAGAACACCAGGATGTGGTCTCAAAACTTTCCTCTCAGGGTAAGACAGTTGTTTACGTTGCAACTGATAAGGGGCTACAGGGCTTAATAGCAATGGCTGATCTGATAAGGGATGAATCTAGAGAAGCAGTTAAATCTCTAAAAGAGCTTGGCCTGGAAGTAGCTATGCTTACAGGAGACAATAAACAGACAGCAGCCTACGTTGCTAAAGAACTTGGCCTGACCACTTTCTTTGCCGAGGTTCTTCCAGAACAAAAAGCGAACACAATAAAGGAACTGCAAGATCAGGGGATGAGAGCAGCAATGGTGGGAGATGGCATAAACGATGCACCTGCCCTGGTTCAAGCAAATGTCGGAATAGCGATCGGCGCCGGCACAGATGTTGCAGTTGAATCTGCTGATGTTGTTTTAATCAAGAACGACCCAAGAGATGTCTCCAGGCTCATCAGGCTCAGCAATATAATCATGCGCAAGATGAACCAGAACCTGTTCTGGGCAACAGGTTATAATGTTGTGGCAATCCCTGTAGCAGCAGGCGTACTTGTTCCCTACGGGATAATTCTAAGACCCGAGTTTGCCGCATTGATCATGTCCGCAAGCTCCATAAGCGTGGTCGCCAATGCTCTTCTAATGAGAAGGGAAAGAATCTGAACCTGGATTCAAATTATAACCTGACTTTCAGGGTTTTATAGACTACATCTGAAATAGTTCCTCTTCCAAACCC
>DYGR01000045.1 GCA_020724545.1 Candidatus Methanoperedens nitratireducens | reverse complement strand
CGTTCATCTGCGTTTATCTGCGGTTAAATATACACAAAACCATAACCAGAGGCTTCAAATTCATAATCAGGATAACAGTTCGAGCGTACAAATTTATTGAATTCTTATCTGCATTCACCCGTGTTCATCTGCTGTCCCATTATCTCGCTATACAAATATATATTGAATTATTGGATGGGCTCGTTAATTACTGGAGTTTGCGATATGGCTGGTTATGATCATTTTTCAGCTTGTTTTTACACTGTTATCTTTAAAAATCAAAGCGCCGAGGGGGAGATTCGAACTCCCGAGGGGCAAAGCCCCACAAGCTTTCCAGGCTTGCGCCTTAGCCGCTAGACTACCTCGGCATCAACTATACAGAATCATCTTAGGAATGCTAATGTGTCTTTGAAATATATAAAAGATTTGACTGGGCTAATGTCTCTCCAGTTAATGCTGAACCCTCATAATATATATCCTGAATTAGAAAATATTAAATAGCATTAGTTATATCACTATGATAGTGATTATCATAAGATAATCATATTATTGTTATTAAACTGCCTTATAGTCGGTATAAAAAGGTGTAAAAATGCTAAGAAAGAATGTATCTATAAGTGATGCACATCTAAAACTGCTTGAACCGTTGCTTAAAAAACACCAGGGCAATCTCTCTGCAGCGATGAGAGACATAATAGATTTCACAGGCTTTGTGACTGAGCACATGGGGAGCCTGGAAACAGCGAAAGATCTTTTGAAAGAGAAAAACCAGATCAGTGAGCAGATACGAAACCGCATATTCGGAGTTACGATTCCTCTGACTATGTTTAAGTGGATGTTAAATAACAGTAGATGCAGTCTTCCGCCGCCAAGTGAAGCAATTCAGATCTTTGCGCAATACAGTGATGTTAATATCTACGATATCGACAGCCTGAACAAAATGATCAATGAAGGGCTATCGATGCTCAACTGGCCGGTCATGGTATCAATTAACAGCAGTAATGGACAGATCTCAATTCAAATAACAGGTATGGATCCAGAGATTAACAACTTCAATGCAGCTCTAATAGCAATATATCTGGCAAACAATAAAAATCCGCAAAAAATAAGCAGACTGATGAAATATCCCTCATCGATCTGTATACAGCTTTCATCTGCATCCAGTCATGAAGAGGCCATGCAATCAATATATGCACATTTCTGTGATAGCAAAGAGGATAAATCACATAAGCAAAATGATCTAATCCTTGTGAGAACATAGATTCATCCTATCTCACTAAGCGTTGGATATGTGTGATAACTAATCCCACTCATCTTTATATTTGTGTGATCTTTATGTACAAGGCATATGACCCCCAAAAAAACGAACTATGTACTGATAGTCAACAGCGAACCCGAGATAGCAGATCTGTTTGCAGAGATGCTGTTGATGGACATAGAAAAGTACAGTTTCAATATAGCATATACAGGGAGAGACTGCCTGATAACAATGAAACGGGATATGCCGGATATGATACTGCTGGATATAGAGCTCTCGGATATGGATGGATGGGAATTAATTAAAAAAATAAAAGAGCTTAAGCCCGGTATGCCTGTAGTTATAGTTACGTCAAAGCCTCCCTGCATGGATGATTTCTCACGGTTATCCATGGTCTCTGACTATCTGATGAAACCTGTTACCATAGATTGTCTGCATATGGCGGTGAGGGATGCCCTGGAGATCCCGCCTCTTCTTGATAAGTGCTTAGAGACGATGAATATTTCTAAAGAGGAGGATCTATCTGCTTTAGAGAAAAATATCCTGTTACTGAGACAGGGCATCAGCGACAGGAAACTATTCATCCTGATGCGGCAGCTCTACCCTGATAGAAAGCTCAAGAACGATTCTCATAGCAGGCTGCTGCTTGATGACCTCAGGCTGAAGATCGACAGGGCTCATAGCGAACTGGAGGAATTCAGAAGGGGTTGTTTAATAGCCTGATTTCACACCTTTTTCACAACTCTATTTATATCCACGTATAATTCTCATTATGATCAGAAGTACGGACTGGCGTATAACGCCACCGTAGTTTCATAAACTAATAAAAATAAAAAGGAGGCGTTATGAAAGCCAATATAATAAGAGATAATAAAGCGGATGTCGGCATTGGCACGCTGATTATATTCATTGCGATGGTACTTGTCGCAGCAGTGGCGGCAGCGGTGTTGATCCAGACATCAGGTGTCCTGCAGCAAAAAGCACAGTCAACAGGTAAAGAAGCGACGGCTGAGGTGGCTTCGAATATAAAGATCGATTCTATTGTAGGTAATTTATATAACGGTAGTGATCTTACAGAGAATATTCAGAAGCTTAACGTGACAGTATCACTATCAGCAGGTGGAACAGATATCGATATGGAGAAGGTCATTGTAAGGTACGTAAATGAAACAACCTCAAGAACATTGAATTACAGCGGCACCGCTAGTGAGACAGCCTTTTTCTACTTTGAAGAGAGATACGTTTCAGGCAGAGATGATAAAGTCCTGCAGCCAGGAGACCTTGGAGTTATTACTATAAACCTGAATGCAACTGGGCAGGAGCTGGCCGTGCGCAAGAAGGGCACTATCACTATCATACCTGAAACAGGGACGCCAGTACTCAAGGACATAGTAGCTCCTGCAACCTTTGGAACAAAGACCATGATACAGTTGTTCCCCTGAAAAAAGGGGAATTCTTCTCTTTCTTCTCAGGAAGGATACCAGAGTATGAAAGCAAACAGGAAGTTCCTCAATAACAGCAGCGGTGATGTCGGTGTAGGCACGCTTATCATATTCATCGCAATGGTGCTTGTGGCTGCTGTAGCAGCAACCGTTTTGATTTACACGACCGGGGCACTTCAGCAGAAAGCCACGAAGACAAGCAAGGAGGCAACACAGCAGATCGCATCCAATATTATCGTGGAGCAGGTGCTGGGAAACAGAACTGATCCAACTACTGGAGGAAGTCCCAAGGATAAAATCCAGAGCCTTATAGTCAGAGTCAAACCGGATGTAGGCACTACGTCTATAGACCTAAGACAGGTGATTGTAACAATATGGGATAAAGAGAACCACTATGATCTTAACTATTCAGATGGCTCAATTAATCTACCGAAGCCTGTATTTACGGCTGAATCCGTACGTGATGAGGATGTTTCTTTCAGTAAAGATACACCCGTGCTCAACAGTGGAGACCTTGTAGCACTTCGAATAAACTTTACGCAGATAGCTAGTGATACTACTCCAGTACCTGATATAAGTCTAACCACAAGAAAAACCTTCTGGCTATCCCTTAACCAGGAGCTGGGACAGGCAATAAACCTTGAGATAACCACACCCAACTCATTTGGCGTGAACAGGTACGTGCAGCTATACCCATAGCATCGGAGGAACCCATGGGCTTCTCAACCTCTGCTGTTGTGGTCATTTTTACTGCTTCTCTGCTGTACATGGCGACAATATATTACCCGCTCGTTGAACGATCATATAGCAGGGTACTGGAGGCTGAGAAAGACCTGAATGAGTTGCGGTATGAGAAACTGAACACGAAAATAGTGATCACGGATACAGAGAATACAGGTAGTGACCTGAATGTCACAGTCTATAATAATGGATCAATAACCCTTAACTCAAGCAGGCTGAATGTTATTCATAACGGGACATTAATCAACTCGTCATTATTTGAAGTATCAAAACAGGGTGTATGGACTCCAAAGAACTTCATCAATGTGACGATCAATGTGACGATCAATGTGACGATCAATGGAGTAAACGGCGGCAGGGTAAAGATAATAACCGAGAACGGAGCGGCAGATTATAGTTAAAGAAAAAGTAAAGGATGATACATTCTGGTCGCCATCATATTTTCTTGCTACTACAGGCCAGGTAACGTTAGACCAGTTGAAAAAGTATGTAGATAGTCAAGGCAAGGAGAACTAATGCAGCTAACTCAGAAAATCAAGATAGAACCGTCACCAGATCAAATAGCGGTACTCTGGCATCTTTCTGAGTTGTGCAGGCTTATCTATAACTTCGCTCTTGCTGAACGAATAGAAGCATGGGAACGAAACAATCTTTACTCATATTTACAGGTCTTTCCCTGGGGAAAACAGGAATGGATAAATTATGTCAAACAGCAGAATGATTTGCCTAAAATCAAAAAGAAATATCCTCAATATAAATGTGTGTTCTCTAAAGTCTTGCAGATGGTCTTGAGAACACTTGATGCGGATTTCAAATCATTTTTCAAACTACGGAGGAATGGTGATACGAATGCAATGCCTCCAGGATTCAAAGGTAAGAACCACTTTACCACAGTCAACTTCTCCGCCCTGAAGGGCAGGAGCTTGCTATGATGGAAGCAACTAAGAGTTGTACTAGAGGGCATTAAAAATATGCAGACGCAGAAGAACTACAAGAACGTCGGGATGCAAATCCAAGTCCTGAATAATTCGGCAGAACCATTAAATGTCATGTCCAGTGGCAGCACTGAACTAAGTTCTTCTTGCAACCTCGATGGATGCTCAACTGCACAGAAACTGGAACAGGTTGCAATCAACAGAATTCCAGTATTGAGTAAGAGCGGAACACCATTAATGCCGTGCAAACCAGCAAAAGCGAGAAAATTGTTAGAGCAAGGAAAAGCCATCAAAAAGTGGTCTAAGCTCGGTATTTTTTATATCCAGCTAACATTCGACCCGACCTCAGAACCGAACAAGGACCAGAAAGTAACAATAGGAATAGATCCTGGCTCAAAGTTCGATGGTTACGCAGTAACAACAAAGACAGTAAACCTTACAGGTATGTCAGTTTTACCATCAGGAATTGCTGATAAGCTAGAAACCAGAAGAAGGATGCGAAGAGTAAGAAGATATCGGAATACGAGACAAAGACCTTGTAGGTTCGATAACAGAAACCGAAACGGATTTGTTGCACCATCTCAAAAGGCTAAAGTTGAGTTCAGGCTAAAAGTAATAAAGGAACTCTGCAAGCTCTTTCCAGTTACAGATTTTGCAGCAGAGGATGTAAGGTTCAACCACTACAAAAAGAGATGGGGCAAACATTTCTCTACAGTAGAGATAGGAAAAACCATTCTATACACTGAACTGCAAAAGATGGGAGCACTGCATCTGTTCCAGGGATACCAAACAAAAGAGCAAAGAGAAAAGCTTGGTTTGAAGAAAATCTCTAAAAAAGATAAAAGAACACCTGAAACACATGCAACCGATGCAATTGCATTAGCATCTCTTATCTACCCAGTTGAAGTCCTGACAATGTATCCGTTCTACGTCTGGAAAAGATACCAGAATTCGAGAAGGCAATTACATAGATTTGAACCTGATAAGAAGGGCATCAGGAAACGGTATGGCGGATCTAACTCACTGAATCCGTTAAAGAAAAACGATGTAATAATCTACAACGGGAAACCCGCAAGAATTGGAGGTTTTATGGATAAAAGAATGTCGTTGCATAACTACGATCTAAACAACAAAAGATTCACACAAAATGCAGCACCGGACAAGTGCTATCGGTTATTCAACCAGAGAATAATGTTTGAAGTTGAACTCGGATGCAGGAACGTAAATCCTGTATATATTAATGCAAGGGATACGATTCCTCCCTGCCCTGAAGAGCAGGGTATCCTCTATCCCTTGAGCCCAACGCTATGATCTATAATCAAAAAGGATTCAAAGTCGAAAAAGGTTTGATAACATTATCTCATAAATACAATAAAGTTCCTCTGGCATTCGAGATTCCAGAAAACTATGTCTTTGGTAAGGTATATCAGGTATCAATATTCTACGATGGTGATAATTATTATCTTTCAGTTGTTCATGAAGTTCCAGAAGAATCGTATCTGGATAACGGATTATATCAGGCAATAGATTTAGGGATAACAAAAACAGTGACTGCAATAAACACACACGGAATGTTTCATGAAGTAAACAATCCGAGACCTGATAAATACTGGAATCCCAAAATAGATGCAATACAGTCAAAGAGAGATCACTGTAAGAAGGGGAGCAGGCACTGGAAGCAGCTTCATAAAGCAATGAACAAACGAATAAAGAAGAGAAAGAATCAGATAAAAGACATTCAGCACAAACAAACACGAAAGATGGTAAACAATACCAGAGCGAATACGATCATTGTAGGAGATCTTGATGTAAAAGAAATGCCCAAATCAAAGAAAGCAACATCTGGTCTCAATCGTTCGACTCAGAATAATGGTTATATTTCAAGATTCATCAGATTTCTAACCTACAAAGCAGCACTTGCAGGTAAGAAAGTAATAGAAATCGATGAAAGAAATACGTCAAAGAGATGCTATGTTTGTGGAAAAGAACACGACATGCCTCTCTGGAAGCGTACTATGGAATGTGATTGTGGGAACGTGATTGATAGAGATAGAAACAGTGCTATCAACATCATGTTACGCTACCTATCACAGAACGCCAGGTGGCAGGGCTATCAGCAGTTTGTTGATAATCTGCGAAAAACAGGTCTTTCAGTACCCAAACTGGAAGTACACTCGCAGGAAGCCCCTTCCGCAAGGGAGGGGTGATGTCACATGGGCGCTGATACATCTGCAACTCACATGATATTTTTTATAACCTCTGTGGTTATCGCCCTGAGCGTAACAGGTGCGATCTTCTTGAACATCCAGTCCCTCACATCGGCTGTGACCACAGGCAGCAAAACATTATCAGAGCAGTTGAGGACAGATATTACTATTATAAATGACCCTGAAAAGATTCCGAACTCCGGCGACGTTTATACCTTTTATGTAAAGAACACAGGAAAAGAAGACCTCTCCACCGTTTATATTACTGTCCTTATCAATGGTGTCATTGTACCCTGGCAAACAGACAGTGCTGTGTGGCAGACAGGCGATGTTCTGATGATCAATGCTACTGTCCAACTCGCAAACGGCAGCCATAACATAAGAGTGATAACAGAGAACGGTATCGAAGACAGTTTTAATTTCAGAAAGTGAACTATGGCAGTATATTCATTCGCACTTGACAGGGACGAAATAAACCAGATGCTTGGCGGAGGCTTTCCGAAAGGCTCCCTGGTGTTGATCGACGGCCCGAGCGGGAGCGGGAAGAGCGCCTTATGCCAGAGGTTTGCTTTTGGTCTTCTGGATAACAAGAACACGGTTACATATATCTCAACACAACTGACCACGAAAAATTTTATCCGCCAGATGAATTCAATGGATTATCCGATCGGACTTAAGTTGCTAAAAGGAGAGCTTCTTTACATTCCCGCCTATCCCCTTCTTAAGGAATCAAAACCCAGGATCGATTTCATCAAGCGGCTTATGGGCGCAGCAGGACTCTTTGAGAAAGATATCATTATAATAGATACACTTTCAGCACTTATACGCTACAGCACTGAAGCTGAAAAAAGCCTGCAGCTTATCTCATTTTTCAAAAAATTGACAGGTATGCAAAAGACTATCATCCTGACTATGGATTGCACTGAGCTGCCCTCAGGCATAAGCACCGAGTTCAAAGATGCTGCCGAGGTACTCATCACACTGAAGATCCGACAGATAGGGACTGATATTCGCAGAACAGCAGTAATAAATAAATACGCTCGTCCTGAGTACCAGGTTGGAAGCATGTTTGGTTTCAAGGTCGAGGCCAGGGCCGGTGTAATGATCGATATATCCGGAGTCTCATGAAGGGATGAACCATGGATGACAAACTTGAAGGGGCAATTGCGAGAAACCCGCATCTGAGGGAGTATATTGAGAACTATAAGAAAGAGAGCGGGATCACACCTGATTTCTTCACAAAATTATCGCGCGACATTGTTGATATTCCTGTGCCGTCTATTATTTATCCTGTAGGTGATCCAGTATTTATCCATATAAAAGGGGATAAATCAACCAGGGAAATCCATTATATTGCGATTGAACCGGTATTATCGACAGAGGAACGGAAAAAATATAACCAGATCATGGACTCTATCCTTGAAAAAGCGGTGGATGAGACCGTTCCTGAGAATGAGGAACAGTTGAGAAAGCTTATAGTAGCACTTTTAAATGACTCTGTGCATATCGAAGGAAGACATGCGCCCACAGGATTCTTTGATAAACTGCTGGGGGAGAGGCCTGTTCCTCTATCACATAAGGAATATGATAAGATATCCTATTATCTGGACAGGGATATTATAGGGCAGGGACCGGTTGAGGCTGTGATAAGGGACCCCTACCTTGAGGATATTCACAGTATAGGAGTAAACGGCATATATATTGTACATAAGATCCTCGGGATGCTTACTACCAGTCTAACCTTCGGCACCCAGGAGAATTTAAGCCACTGGCTTCATTCCATGGGGGAGAGGATCGGCAGGCCTGTAAGCGATGCCCGCCCGGTCATCGATGGTACTCTACCCGATGGTTCAAGAATTAACGCGATTTACAGTACAGATATAAGCAGAAAGGGATCCAGTTTTACATTAAGAAAATTCATGGAGACACCTGCGAGCATCCCGCAGCTTATCAAATGGGGCAGTATCGATGCAAATATGGCATCTTATCTGTGGCTTTTACTTGAGAACCAGATGAGCATTTTTTTTAGCGGTGAAACAGCAAGCGGTAAGACAACAATGCTCAATGCAGCATTACCTTTCATAAGCCGCAAATCCAAGATGTATACCGTGGAAAACACAGCCGAAGTGGCCGTACCTCAGGCTGCCTGGCAGCAGTTGATCACACGCGAGGATGGCCCGAAAGAATCACAGGTTGATACATTTACCCTGCTTAAGGTGGCGCTGCGGTCAAGACCTAATTATATTATAGTAGGTGAGATCAGGGGTGAAGAAGGTGCTGTTGCCTTCCAGGCCATGCAGACAGGGCATGCCGTACTTGCCACGTTTCATGCATCTTCTGTCAAAAAACTTATCCAGCGCCTGACAGGTGAGCCGATCAACATCCCTGCCACGTTTGTGGATAACCTGAATGCTGCTCTGATTCTTCAGGCGATATACAGGAAAGGGAAATTTTTACGGCGGTGCACTTCTGTTGAAGAGATAGAAGGATACCTGGAAGAGGCAGGGGGAGTAATAACCCGTGCAGTCTTTGAATGGGATTTTACAACTGACAGGCATCGCTTCAGGGGTATGAATAACAGCTTTATTCTTGATAGGGTAGCTATCAGACTCGGGCATAGTGATAAGCGCATGATATATGATGAATTATCACTGCGTGCAAAGATCCTCAGCCGGATGGTAGAGGAAAATATCCTGGATTACTATAAGGTACGGGACATTATCTGGGGTTACCAGGCTAAAGGCCTTGAAGGTATACCGTTTGAGGTATGATGCCGGACTCAAAAGTCTTATTTCACTGCCTCGGTATCTCAAAGAAGAATTATATTAAGAAATATGTCATCCCGGTATTTGCACTATCAATTCTCTTCCCTTTTTTAATGCTCCTTCTGGTTCCGTCGATCCTATACGGGTATATGTTAATTGCAATCCTGTTGGTCCCTTTTGCTCTGCTAGCCGTTGTTGTCCTGTACCCGATATCTAGCATGGAAGGGAAAAAGAAAGATATTGATAACAGTATTCACTACTATATCACGCATATGGGGGTTCTTGCCACTTCACAGATGACAAGAGTGGATATCCTGCACCTGCTATCAAAGACCGAGGCATATGGTTATCTAGCCAGGGAAACCGGGAGAATATACGCACTTATCAGCTACTGGCATATAAGTTTCCCTGTAGCCTGCCGCTTTATTGCAAAGCGGACACCTTCGGTATTGTTCTCAGATTTTCTGGACAGGATGGCTCATGCTACGCAGGCAGGTGAAGATTTTGAAGATTTTGTGATATCAGAGCAAACAGTTGTCATGAATGATTTCATGACCATGTATAAGGACTCATTAAATTCCATTGACATGATAAAAGAGATGTTCATTTCCATGAGCATGTCCCTTATCTTTATAGTAGCATTCGCTATTATAATGCCTATTATTACAGGCATGGATGCTAAATTGCTGGTTGCCGGAGCTGTAGCGATTTTCCTGGGTACTGAACTTATTATATTAATGTATGCAAAAACAAAAGTACCTACTGACAGGATCTGGCATACACTTGAGATTGAGACCACGGCTGATAGAAGGATTAAATGGTCGATGCCTATCTCTTTAATGCTCTGTATCATTCTCACAGGCATCCTGATCACTTATTCAATCCTTCCAACAACGATTATGTTTGCAGTTTCTTTAACACCACTGCTACTCACCGGGATAATAGCACGGAATGAAGAGAACAAAATCAAACGATTTGATGATAATTTCGGTGCTTTCATCCGTTCACTGGGAGGTTCATCAGGCGCCAGGAGCGGCCTTATAATTGAATCATTAAAAGAGCTTGTCTCACATGATTTCGGACCTCTTTCAAAAAATATAGCAAATCTATATAAACGGCTAAAAATCAGGCTCAATACAATCCGGGCATGGGAACATTTTGCTGCTGGTACAGGAAGTAATCTGATCGAGCGGTTTGCAACAATGTTTGTGGAAGGGACAACAGTAGGCGGAAAGCCTGATGTTATCGGTGATATTATCAGCCAAAATTTTATGCAGATCCTTTCATTGCGTAAATTAAGGTATAGCAGCGCCTCAAGCCTGATCGGTATACTTTACGGGTTAACCGCAGGTATAGCTGCCACGATGTTCCTTGCTGTTTCCATAATTTCTATGTTGATGGAGCTTTTTTCAAATACTGCCGTTCCTGATCTTGATATTGGTATTTCTATTGCCAGTATCGTCAATAGCGATGTTGGCCTGCTGACCAACATGCTGATGTTTATGATGGTCGGTCATTCGTTAATATCCGCAATGTTAATCAGAGTAGTTGACGGAGGACACCATTTTAACACCTACACTCATTTTGTCGGGCTTGTATGGGTTTCGGCGATATCTGCCGAAGCCACAGTACGCACAATGGGCCCGCTCTTAGGAATTGTCTAGTGATTTATTCACACAACTATCACACGCCTGTTTATACATATGTGGCATGAAATAACTTAATGAAGAAAGTGGATATTATTAAATATATTATATATTAAATGGAGGAAAAATGCCTGGTAAGATATTAATCATAGACGATGCGGCATTCATGCGAATGATGCTGAAGAAAATCCTTGCATCTACAGGTAATGAACTAGTGGAAGCAGTTGATGGGGCTGACGGCGTATCAAAATACAAAGAACACAAACCGAATCTAGTGCTACTGGATATAGTAATGCCTAATGTGGACGGGATCGAATGCCTGAAACAAATAATCACGCTTGATAAAAGTGCCAGGGTAGTGATGTGCAGCTCAATAGGTCAGCAGACAGTTGTAAATGATGCAGTTAAAATCGGTGCCAGAGATTTCATTATTAAACCGTTTGATGCTGCAAAAGTACTGGAAGTTGTTTCGAAGAACTTGTAATAAGGTTTACCAGATGTCCAGGATAAGAGTACTTGTTGTTGATGATTCCGCATTTATGCGCAAGGTTATAGGCGATATTCTGGCATCATGTCCTGATATAGAGGTAATCGCAAGAGCAAAAAACGGACTTGATGCTATAGAAAAGGTAACCAGACTGAAACCTGATGTTGTTACCATGGATATAGAGATGCCAGTTCTTGATGGGCTGCAGGCGCTTGGTTATATAATGAGTGAATGTCCTACGCCGGTTATTATGCTCAGCGCCGCCAATTCGGCAGATGTTACTATTACGGCATTCCATTATGGTGCTGTGGATTTTATACTCAAGCCATCAGGAGAGATAAGCCGTGATATAGATCATATAAAAGATGAACTGATAAAAAAAGTAAAGGCTGCTGCCAGTGTTTCAGTCCAGAAGCTTGGTTTCATAGAAGAGCAGGATAGAAGAGAGATCGAAGGTAAGGGACATTTACCTGATTTATCCTATATCGATGAACATAATAAAAAAGAGCATCTCAAAAAATCAAAACCAAAGAAAATCGTCATAATAGGTTCTTCTACAGGCGGACCAAGGGCGCTTCAGCAGATCATACCCCTGCTTCCGCCCACATTTGATGCGCCAGTCCTTGTGGTACAGCATATGCCTGCTGGATTCACCAGATCCCTGGCCGATCGTTTGAATTCCCAGTCCAGGCTCAAAGTAAGGGAGGCTGTAAACGGGGATATCGTGGAACCTGGTACTGTACTCATAGCACCTGGAGACTATCACATGATAATAAAACAGCAGAAAGTTAACAGAGAGATAAGAGAAGTAATCGCACTGACAAAGGGGGAGCGTGTCCAGGGCGTCAGGCCATCCGTGGATGTCCTCCTCAATTCTGTTGTACCGATATACGGACAGAGGGCGCTTGGTGTGATACTTACAGGCATGGGCTCTGATGGCTCTCTGGGTATCAGGAACCTTAAATCAGCAGGCGGCAAGGTAATCGCTGAGGATGAATCTACCTGTGTGATCTACGGCATGCCCAAATCAGTAATAGAACAGGAACTGGCGGACTACATCCTACCAATCAACAAAATAGCAGAAGGTATTATGCAAACTGCTTAGAGGATATTCATGAACGATATTTCCGAATATAAAGAGATGTATGCTGTCGAAGCAGCAGAACATCTCCAATCAATGAATGATGCACTTCTAAGTCTTGAGAAAGATCCTAAGAACAGTGAAACAATCAATGTGATGTTCAGGGCGGCCCATACTCTGAAAGGAATGTCAGCGACAATGGGCTATTCCAGCATTGCGGAATTGACCCATAATATGGAAAACCTCATGGACAGGGTACGTAAAAATGAGATGGTGCTTGGTACAGCAGCAATCGATATCCTGTTTAAGGTACTGGACACACTGGAAAAAATGGTGGAAGTTCCTGAGAATTCTTCTCAATATGATATTTCTCCTTTGCTTGAGAGAATCATACAGCTCTTAAAGGCTGAGCATACAGTGGAATCCCCTGATATAGAACAAACAGGCATAAAAGAGCATCATGAAGCAGTGATACCTGAAGATGCTGACAAAGCTATGGGATGCAATATTTTCAATATAACTATCACGCTTCATGAGTCATGTATCCTCAAATCCGCACGATCTGCGGTTATCCTGAGGAATCTCTCCGAGCTTGGGGAGATCATTGAGACAAGTCCACCGCTTAAAGATATTGAGGATGAAAAATTCGATAGCGTATTCAGTATAACAGTTTCAACAAAAGAAAATTTAAAAAAACTGGAAGATACTGTAAAAGCTACATTGGAGATCTCCAAAGTGGATATAAAAACCCTGGGTACTGATGAGATACCGATCAAAAAAAGAGCAGATGAGAGAAACTATAGCAGTGATACCGCAAGAACTGCAATAAAAAATGTACAGAGCGTGAGGGTTGGGATTGAGCGCCTTGATTCGTTGATGAACCTTGTTGGTGAGCTGGTTATAAACAAAATACGCCTGATGCAGCTTGCAGCCGATCATAAATTAGATTACCTTGAAGATACCCTTGCAAGCCTGAACCGCCTGACAAATGACCTGCAGGAAGAGATCATGGCAACCAGGATGGTGCCCATTGAACAGATATTTAATCGATTCCCAAGGATGGTAAGGGACCTTGCTAAAAAGGAGGGTAAAGAGATTGAACTCATTCTGGAGGGTGGTGATATTGAGCTTGATCGTACTGTACTTGATGAGGTAGGCGATCCCCTTGTCCATCTGCTCAGAAACTGCGTGGATCACGGGATAGAGTCCCCTCGTGAGAGAGAAAAACTTGGTAAAAATCCCAGGGGCAAGATCAAATTAACCGCAAGGCGTGAAAAAAATTATGTAATTATAGAGGCAGAGGACGATGGCAGGGGGATGGATCCTGAGAGGCTCAGGAAATCAGCAATAACGAAAGGATTGATGACCCAGGAAGAGGCGTCCAGACTTACAGATTCAGATGCACTAAACCTCTCTTTCATGCCAGGGTTCAGTACCGCAGAGAGAGTAACCGATGTATCGGGACGCGGGGTTGGAATGGATGTGGTGAGGATAAAAATAGAAGCCCTTGGTGGATCGGTAAAGCTTGAATCCAGGGTAGGTGAAGGTACTAAAATCGTCCTTAAACTGCCTCTAACAGTGGCGATCATCCGCTCCCTGATGATCAAGGTTGGCAAAGAGATCTATGCAATACCTATTACCAATGTTGTAAGGGACCTTGCTATTAAGAAAGACATGATAAAAACGATAAAAGGCGAGGAAGTTGTATTAACAATGGGCGAGGTTTTGCCGATCATCAGACTTCATGCCCTGTTCGGTATCAATAGCAATGGTTCAGACGATATGATCGTGGTGATGGTTGAACGCGGGGGCAGCAATGTGGGGATCGTAGTAGACCAGGTTATAGGCCAGCAGGAGGTCATAATAAAGAAACTTGACAACCGAATTCTTAAGGGTATCAAGGGATTTGCTGGTGCGACCATACTGGGTGATGGAAACGTGGCGTTAATACTTGATGTAGGGACACTGCTATGATCCTTCCAGATGCTTTCCCACTGCATGAAGATGAAAAAGAGTTCGCAGGCTTAAAAGCCATTATAAAGAAAAAAATAGGTTTTAACTGCGATGAATATAAGCAGGCTCATCTGAAACGAAGGCTTGCAGTCAGGTTGAGGGCAAATAGATCAAAGTCTTATAATGAGTACGCGGAGATCCTTTTAAATAACAATGCAGAATTACAGAAATTAAAAGAAACATTAACTGTTAATGTCACAGAATTATTCAGGAACCCTGAAACATACGAAGCATTCAGCAGAATTGCACTTCCTGAGATGATCAAAACAAAAGGAGACAACATATCCATAAGAGTATGGAGCGCAGGCTGCTCAAACGGGGAAGAACCGTACTCAATAGCAATCATGCTTCTTGAATTCCTGGGCGCATCTGCCAGAAGATATAATATTTCTATCCTTGGCACTGATATAGATGAGGATTCCCTTAAAAAGGGAGAGAATGGAATATATCAGTCAAAGCAGCTTGAGAAGATAGGTAAGGACAGACTCGGACGGTTTTTTATTAAAAAAGATGATGACAGCTACCAGGTAACCGATGAGATACGAAGCCTGGTAAAATTCAGGCATCACGATATGATATCTGGCCCAAGATTGTACGGGTTCGATATAATATTCTGCAGAAACGTTACAATATATTTCGAGCAGAAACTGCAGGAAAAACTCTATCTTAATTTCTATAATGCTCTGAATGAAGGAGGCTATTTTGTGATGGGTAAAACCGAGACATTGGTTGGTCAGGCAGGTCGATTGTTTAAAGCCGTTGATATAAGGGAAAGAATCTATCAAAAAGAGAGGTAATACTATGGATGAAATAAAAACGCTTACAGATTTTCAATACGATGCACTCAAAGAGGTTGGCAACATAGGGATGGGGCAAGCTTCTACATCCCTTTCCAAGCTGATGAACAAGCCTGTGAATATATCTTTACCAGATCTAAAACTAGTACCGTTACTTCAATTATCTCAACTGGTAAAAAACGAAGACCATGTTGTGGGGATAATACAGGAGCTCAATGGTGATGAGCACGGTTTTCTTCTACTCCTGCTCTCAAAGGGCAGCGCAAAACATATGATAAAATTGATGCTTGGTAGCGTAGAAGAGACTGATGCATTTGATGAAATGGAAGAGTCTGTCCTGAAGGAACTGAGCAATATAATGAACGGCACATACATCTCTGCCCTTTCAGATTTCCTTGGGATATCGATAGGACTTTCGATCCCATTCAAGGTGTATGATATGTCGGATGCGATAATTAACCAGATAGTTGGCCTGATGATCTCTGAGGTTAATTACGTACTGCTTCTTAAAACAGAATTCAAAATTGATTCAGAGAAAATAGACGGGGCAATCCTCATATTCACGGATTCACTGTCTCTTTCAAAGATGCTGGACGCAATAAACAGGTTACTGGACAGATAGAGTAGTGGTATAATGAAGCAGATAATTGTAGGAATAGCAGAGCTTGTTGTAGTTCATAATCCAGCCGTGCTTGTAACTATAGGTCTTGGCTCCTGCGTGGGTATCTCATTCCATGATCCAGTGGCAAAAGTCGGTGCCCTTGCCCATGTGGTTCTTCCCAGTATAGAGAAATCCAGAAATAAAGAGAATCCACTAAAATTTGCTGACTCTGCCGTAGAGACGGCAGTAAAGATCATGCTTCAAAAAGGGTGCTCAAGGAACAGGATACAATCTAAAATAGCGGGAGGAGCAAGCATGTTCAGCTTCAGGGATGGAATGAATATCGGAGAGAAGAACGTGGAAGCTGTTATGCAAAAACTTAATGAGATGAGAATTCCGGTTTTAGCCGGCGACACAGGAGGGAATTACGGAAGGACGATTGAATTTCACGTTGAAACAGGTGTGCTGGTCGTAAAAAGTGCATTTAGGGGAGTTAAAGAGATATAACATTTTATCCATGGCTTGGAATATTTTTATAGAAGACCTGAAGCATCAAAAGGATTATAAATGGCATCCACTATAGAAAGCCCAGCAATTGTCATGGTTAAAAGAGGATTTTTATGATTATGAGCGAGAAAATCGGAATACTGGCGCTTGGACATGGAAGCAAACATCCGCATAATAAAGAGGTGGTTACAGGAGTTGCAGATCTAATTGCTAAGAAGTACAGTAATGTTGTGGTCAGAACAGGCTTTATGAATATGAACAGTCCAACAATGAAGGAAGGTCTGGATGCCTTCCAGGGTACAGGTGTCTCTACAATAGTGGCCGTCCCCATTTTCCTGGCACACGGCGTTCACACGATGGAGGATATACCACAGATCCTGGGTATCAGCAGGGAGACAAGAAAGACCACGATAAAAATCGACGGCAGGGATGTAACGTTGATCTATTCTGAGCCGCTTGGAACTGATGAATTGATTGCTGATCTGGCTTTCAGGAGGGCAAAGGAAGCCATTCTGGCAGATTGATGTATATAAACAGCTCATCCAGAGTAGCAGTACTTGATCTAACCCACGGTGGCATAGTTTTATCCAGGAAGCTAAAAAAATTAGTAAGATCAGTAACAGCTATAGATGTATATAATACCGTTACTGATGTACTGGATGAGTTAGAGAATGAGGGTATCAGGACCGCACAGTCACCCCTGAATGTGGATGATTTTGATGTATTGATTGCCCCTGTGCATCTTGATCCTGATTATCCAATGCTCAGAGAGGCGGTTGATAAGAATTTACCTGTTCTATCGCATCATGCCGCAGCAGGGCAGATCTTATCTGCCTTCAGCAGTGCTCTGCAATCGAATTACGACCTGAGAGATAAAACCATAATTGAGATCACGGGCACGAAAGCAAAAACAAGCACATCTATTCTGTTAGCAGAGATATTATCACGGGAAAAAAAAATAATTTCACATACAAGCCAGGGTGTAAAGGACTGGAATACTGGAAGGATTATCAAAAAGGGATTGAGTATAACCCCTGCCAGCACGTTGTCGGCACTTGATGCAGTCCTGGAAGCAGGGATTGAGCCAGAGGTTGTTATATTTGAGATATCACTGGGGGGAACTGGTTTTGCCGATATCGGTGTTATAACCACAATCGCTAATAATTATCCCATTGCGAATAACACACGGATGGCCAGCGAAGCAAAACGTCAGATGATACTTAATGCAAAAACAGGAAACTCCCTGGTGGTAAATTATGATGCGCTGAGGCTATTTGGGGCGTGCAGAAGGGATATCAATATAATCTCATTTACTGATACTGTTAATGCTTCGTGTAATGTCTACTATGAGGACATAAGCAGTAAAGGGGGAGTAATCGCATACTATCTTGGGAAAAGACAGGGCAGGATACATATCTCTGAAAATTCTGGTTATGACATAGATTCGTATAAAACAGCGTTTGTGTGTGCAACCGCCGTGGCCCTGGCAATGGACATAGATGATGATACCATCGAGCGCTCAATCCGGGAATTTAGAGGCGCAGAGGGACGCATGAGAAAAACATCCCTGCAGGGGAGAGTGCTCATAGATAACTCGAACTCAGGCATGGATATCCATACAGCAGAGAAGGCGCTGTTATATTCAAAGCCAGAGGGCGGGCGGATCGCCATGGTACTGGGAGAAGAAGCACAGCAGGTATGCGAAGGGCTTGATCCCACTGCAGTTGCGGATTTTATTGACAGGCATCAGAGTGAGCTCTGGGCTCTGATCCTGGTGGGTGAGAGAATGCTGCCTCTTGTTCAGGATAATGTTAAGAATATTTATTATGCGGATAACCTGTCTTGTGGTATTGAACTCGCAGTACAACTGACCAACGAAAAGGATATTATTTTATCCTGCGTAAAATGTTTCAGATAATAGAAAATGGAAAAACTAGAGCGACCCATAAGACATGCAAGGATAACACACGACATGACCGCAGGCCAGCTTGTAGATTCTCTCTCCGGCTGTGCATTCGGGGCAGGACGACTGTATGAGGCTGTGGATATATACAGGGAGATGCAGAGTGACAGGGAATGCACCAGGTTCTTCGGCCTTGCAGGTGCAATGGTGCCTGCGGGAATGAGGCAGATCGTAAGCGACCTTATAAGGGATAGAGAGATCGATATCCTTGTTACAACAGGGGCAAATCTTGTCCATGATATCATTGAATCAATGGGACTTCACCACTACAGGGGAACTGATGCAACCGATGATATAGAGCTAAAACACCATGCCATTAACCGGATCTACGATGTATTCCTTCCTGAGGAGCATTTTGCAAAGCTTGAGGAGAAGCTTAGGCCCATGTTCAGTAACCTTCCGGACAGGCTATCGATAAGTGAGTTACTATCATATATAGGCTCAAAACTCGATGATAATAACTCGATATTAAAAAGCGCATATGATATGCGCATCCCGGTATACTGCCCTGCAATCCAGGATTCGATAATCGGTCTACAGGCATGGTTATACAAACAGACAGAGCAGTTAAATGTGGATGTCTTCGCTGATATGAAAGGGCTAATAGACCGATGCTATGAGGCAAAACGGGCCGGTGTATTGATAGTAGGCGGCGGAGTGCCCAAGAACTTTATTCTTCAGTCCATGCTCATCACGCCAAAGTCGTTTGATTATGCAATCCAGCTCACCATGGACAGGCCTGAGACAGGGGGATTATCAGGCGCCACACTGGATGAGGCCAGATCATGGGGAAAGATAGGTGAGAAGGCGCGCTCAGTGACAGTGTATTCGGATGCCACGATCACGTTACCGATAATCGTGGCTGCGGCGAAGGACAGGAGCAGGAGATAGTTATTCTCTTCTCATCTTTAAAAGGGCAAGGTTTGCCTCACATCTTTCAATTAAACTTCTCAATCCTGATCCTTCCATTTCTTCAAAGATGTTCTGCGGAAGCAATACAGAATTCCAAATGCGCGGCTGGTAGGTCTGAATCTGACCGCCGAAGCACCACAAGAACACAAACATTTTTAACATCGAACATGACTTTAGCCAGTGGATGTTTGCTGAAGAGTTCTGTTTTGAATTTTGTGCGAGCCATAAAAACCTACTCGGAACTGAACAGGACTTTTCCTTTCAGGATTTCATTCACGAAGGGGTTGCCATCTCTTTTCATTTTCTCAAATTCATCTTCTGTATAGCACAGCGGTTCTACTGGCAAATCGGTCATCTCAAGAATTTTACCGGTTCTATCCAGGAATCGCTCCTTAAAATCTCCTATTATAGCTATATCAATATCACTGCCTTCATTAAAGTCATTGCGTGCAACTGAACCAAACAGATATACCTTTTTGACTTTGATGCGAGAAACAAGTTCCTCAACAAATTTGTTTATTTTGTCAAATAGTTCCTTACTTCTGCTAATATCGATTCTGCATATTTTATGCATTTGTCTGCATCCTCTCTTGTATAATATTCAAAAGGCGAGCCTGATGGGAAAGCATCCGGATAACGCGGTGGAATGTAATGCTTATCAAGTTCAATCGAGGCTCTTCCGAGGTCTCTGAATTCCGGGATTATTTTTTTGACCTCTCTGAATAACTCTCGTGTAGAATGAGTTACAACAGTGCGATAACCTTTAAAAAAAAGCAGGCTCTTAAGCGCTTTCTCAGAGGCTTGCTGGGCATGAAAACATGCGCTCTCATAGATTTCTTTATCCATTAAGATCATTGCAGCGCTCAGATCGCGTTCACCCTGTTTTAGCCACCTCATCGCTTCTTCCAAGTTGCTCATATCCTTATTACCTCCTCACATTCACATGAAATAAATTTTTCATAACAAAAATTAAACAAATCGATTTTATTGAAATCTGGTTGTCTGGGATATAGAGTTTTAAACCGCAGATGAACGCAGATAAACGCAGATTTATTGCACGGGATTTATCTATGACCGATAGCAATGATTTTTGTTCCAATTCTGATTGATACTTTTCTGTGTTCATCATTCTCCCTTTAGATACCAAACGCAGCGCCAATAACGTCTTCAGACAAAGCATTTAATCTGCGTTCATCTGCGTTTATCTGCGGTTCCTTTTCTATAGATTCCCTTGCAAGCATAATCATCTCAAATCTAATTCCTTCGTGAAGAAGCATCATTTCCGAAAACATCCACCACGCGCACAGCAATAGTATATTTCTTGCCCCTTTTCAGATTAGCATCAGCCACTATGGGCACAGGCTCGCCTTTCTTCCTGTCCCTCATCGCCTGCCATGTGCTCCTGAACACCTCGCCATCATAGTCCCAGTCCACAGTCCAGTAATCGATGAGCGAGGCAAAGTCCCTGGCAAGCATCTTCTCTATTTCCGGGCGCTTTGATTCATCTTTCAGAGGGATGTCCAGAACAACATACCGCTCCATCTTTAAGTTGCCCAGATTCTGGATCAGGAAGGGCGCAGCGTTCTGGTTCACAAGGCGCGCTCTGGTGACCTGGATTGCGGTCTTTGAGAGGTCTGTAGTGATCCAGCGCCGTCCGAGCTTTTCGATGCTGTACTGGAGGCGCTCTTCTTGGATTGTCCAGTCCGGGTTTTGGGGGAGTTCTGCTGACATTTTAATGAAACTTTATTGTTTTTTAATATATAAATAATACAGTTTTGTTGAGATAAGGTTTATTGCAACTCAACATTAAAGAAGATTGAAAAGCTAAAAGGAACATATGAATTCTATACGTAAAGATAAGCACCTTATCCTGGCCCTTGATGTTACAGATAGAACCCGAGCAGTCTCAATATCAGAGGATGTAGCAGATTACGTGGATGCAATTAAAATAGGTTACCCGCTTGTACTCGGCGCGGGATTGGGGATAATCAACACCATATCAGAATTTGCGCCGGTGATCGCGGATTTTAAAGTCGCTGATATCCCGAATACCGCTAAGTCGATATGCGATCTGGCATTCAGGGCTGGCGCAGGTGCCGTTATCGTCCACGGTTTTACAGGACATGACAGCCTTCTTGAATGTGTAAGAGTGGGGCGGGAATACCGCAAAGATATATTCGTGGTCACAGAGATGAGCCATCCCGGTGCCCTTGATTTTATAGCGCCAGAAGCCCTGAAGCTTGCCCGCCTTGCAGTCGAATCCGGCGCATGCGGTGTTGTTGCGCCTGCCACACGCCCTGAGAGGGTGAGAGAGATACGCAGGATTGTGGGTGATCTAACGATTATCTCACCTGGAGCAGGTGCACAGGGTGGAAGCGCAGCAGAGGCAATCAGGTCAGGCGCGGATTATGTTATAGTGGGGCGGAGCATTTATAATGCAAGGAATCCACGAATAGAAGCTGAAAAAATAGTCAGGGAGATTGAGATGTGCCGATGATGAGAGAAAACATTACTGATATGTGATGAACCCTATGAGTTCTGAGGCAGACGAACTATATATAGCTAAGTCGATGCATATCGATTTTTCTATATTTCTCTATGCTATTTTTTCAGAAGTCTATACAAAATTTTTCAAATCCCTCATAATGAAAATCTATTTTAGAAGGGCTAATGAATCTTGAAAGAATTGAGAGATATCTTTCTTCAAACACAATCCGTGAGCTCCCGTGCTTTTTATTTGAAATAATTATAATTTATTTTAGATTTTTATTCGCCCTTAGTGCGTTAGAAATGAATGTCTTCATTTGAACATCTGTTTCAGGAAAAGAATATCCGATGAAATATATTCTTTCACACATTTCAAGATACTTATTTGCTTTAGACCAAATTGCACTCAACTGAAAATAGGGTGAGTTTAATGAACTAGTTTCAATATCGGATTCTGGTTTTATTAATTTTGATAATTTGGGTGGAACAATGATTCGCGCCAACTTCCCCTCGCATTTATCACATGGTAATTCACTTTTAGCTAATCTATCATCGACTTTTTCATTAAAAAAATATATGTTCCCACATTTCTTACAGAATCCCCAATTTAAAGAGCCATGTAATTTCAGGACGCGAAATTTAGAGCCTCTAATCGAACCAAATCCTGTTGGAGGTTCAATCGTTGAATGGGGTTGAACACATTCATAGCTGATATATCCACTTTCAAGATGATATTGCCCTGAAGTCTCTAATAGAATATCCCAATTTGTAGTTATAATAATTGAATTCTGCGTGGATTTTCCAAGAAATAACCCATACGTATCTGGACTAATGTTACTACGTCAGAACTCGACCCTTCTTGTTGCGGGTACATTTTGATTTACATTCACAACTGCTACAG
>DYGR01000044.1 GCA_020724545.1 Candidatus Methanoperedens nitratireducens | reverse complement strand
CGTAAACTGGCGCAACGGTTTAGAGGAAACTCTCAGTGTGCTGGATTTAAAAACGCCTTCTAACAACTCCGATGCGGCTCTAACAGCTACAGGGCAAGCTGGGCAGAACACGAGTGTATCCGCTGTATATGTCCTGAACATGCGAGGGCAACCTCTCATGCCTACAACACCAAGAAAAGCAAGAATATTGTTAAAAGAAGGAAAAGCAAAAGTCGTAAAAAGAACACCATTCACGATCCAGTTAAGCTACGCCACAGGTGAGACAAAACAGGAAATAACTCTGGGAATAGACTCCGGGTATGAGAACATAGGTCTCTCGGCGATAACAAAAAAGAAAGAAGTATATTCAGCAGAAGTAAAACTGAGAACTGATATTGTAAAACTCAACTCAGAGCGCAGGCAATATCGGAGAGCAAGACGTAACAGAAAAACGGGTTATTTTGACCTGAGAAAACTGGATGGAACTAAGGTTCATGCCTCTGCAAAGGCAAAAGAACTGGTTCTGTTAGAAAATGCCGGTACATTATTGATCGAACGAATTGAACTTAAGGAGGTGAACGGGGAAAGCGGGGCAAATTCCTCCCCACCCTTTCGGATGGGGTATCCTTTGCCCCCCACCCAATAAGATGATTACAGAAGAACTTTTAAAAAATCGATCCGGATTTGAGGAAAAAATAAGGAAACTGATAGGCAGGCCTGTACTTTTAATCGAGCTTGATATGTTCGCACTGCCGTGCGGGTGCGCGGGAATAACAGCGAACACAAGAGGGCTTGAGGTTGATGATCTTGATGTGTTTGAGCCGCAACTGCTCCCGTATCTTAAGGAGGTGGCATCTAACCTCGGGGTCAAACCTTCTGTGGTGTTTGCGCGGCTTGTGCCAGGGAGTTCTATTGTGGCATCGCTTAACTGGCGCGTGCTCTGCAGTCGATGTTATCCAGAGTTTGCAAGAGGAGAGGGGAAAACGCCAAGACCTGATCTGTACCTGCTCCAGTTTGAGAAGAGGAAATGATCATTTTTCATGGATATAACCCCACTTCTAACCACGTTTGGACTTATTGCTGCTGCTGAGTTTGGCGATAAGACACAGTTGATCGTAGTCGCATTATCTGCCCGTTATGACAGGCTCAGGGTTTTTGTAGGCGTTATACTTGCCTTTGCGCTTATAACCGGTCTTGGTATATTAGTGGGGGAAACATTACTTCAACTGATCGATCCTGCCCTGATCAGAATAATTGCGGGTATATTCTTCCTGGTCTTCGGCATCTTGACTCTGCTGCCAGAGAAAGAGAACGATGCTGATGATAACGTTTCATTGGGCAATCCATTAATTTCCACATTCAGTATGATAGCTCTTGCAGAAATGGGAGATAAAACCCAGCTCTCTGTTATTGCGCTATCTGCAAGATATGATTCACCATACCTGGTATTTATCGGGGCGGTTCTTGCGCTTGGATTAATAAGCTTAATCGGCATACTTATCGGTAAAAAACTAACCGGGATATTACCACTGCAAAAAATAAAGCTGGGCGCAGGGATAATGTTCATACTCTTTGGGATACTGTTCCTGGCCGGGTTTATCTGATATACAGAGAAAGAACCTGACAGAACGTCGGGGTCAAGGGGTGAGCGCAAGCTCCCGATTTTAATCGTGGAGTAAGCGAACCCCCTGGAAGAGCAACTATAGAAAGCATAACAAGAATGGCGGCTGAACAAAAAAGCTACAATTGTCTAAAAGCCAGAGATGGCATGTATGCTGCGGTATAGAGATGCACAGAGACTTATACTCAGCATGAAAATATGGCCGTTGCCAAAGAGATTACCTGAACTCAGTCCAATGGAGCCTGGCTGGAGGAGTGCAAGGAAAAACGTTACCTATAGGCTCTTTGATAATAAGGAAGATTTGGGTCAGGCTGTAAAAAAACACATTGAACAGGAATTTAAGATGAATTTGGCTAAATTTTGGAGTTAACTACTATATTTCGATTCATTGCAGAAGTATATCAGCATAGTATCATAGAATCTCGCTCTCACCTGTCCCTGTTCCGCTTCTTATACTCACAGCCATGCCTTTTTTGAACGCCAGCATCTCATGTGCGCAGAGCATGGCCTTTCCCGTGGCTAATAGAACATCGCTCTCATCTACAACCAGGACCTCCTGTCCTGCCCTGATATCAGGGTCAACAGCCACCACATGCCTGGCAAAAGCATTCTTGCCCTTTGCCACAAACGGCGCTGCCTCTCTGTTAACCACGACCCTCTGCCCAGGAGATTTGATGAATTCATGAAGCTTTACTGCCCCGGTAATACTCAGGGTCAGTATGCCGTCCTGTGCCCTGATAGTTGCAAGGCGGTTGTTATCAAGCAGAATTGAGCGAACCCTCCCGGTCGTAGAGAACTGGAATTCCACGCTATCAGGGAAGAGAGCTTCTCCTGTGCCTCTTCCGAACTGGTAATCTGCTATAGTTCTTATGCGTTTTAGATGAGAGCTTATCTGGGACATTTTTATCTGGAGTCTTTCTCTTAGAGCTTGTCTGAAGATTTGATATGCATATACGGTTATAGACAGGATTAACAGGATTGACAGGATGAAAATCAATCCTGTTAATCCTGTTATCCTGTCCAGAATATTCAGACACGCTCTTATTCTATTACTTAGCCTTATACATTCTTGAATAAAGAGACCGTTTCAATTCGTGTTGGTAATTATGTTTACATACAATATCTATCAAAGCTTTTAATTGAAGCGTAATTAAACAGTATTATCAAGCCGTTGTTAATCGTCTTTTTCATTGTTATCTATGAACCAGTTCATAGCCGACTTTGCGGTGAACGATCTACACCTTAAACCGCGAAGAACGCAAAGTACGCAAAGAAATAAAAATCATACTAACACATAATGTAACGGTCTCTGAATAAATTATAAATGCATACGGATATTATATCTGATTATGGAAGCAATTACCTCATCACGGATGGCTGCAATTGATGCTAATTGTGAATATCTTGGTATAAAAAGGCTCCAGCTCATGGAAAATGCCGGGGCTGCTGTCGCCAATGCTGTTAAAAAAAGGATAACCTCAGGCAGGATCATAATCATAGCAGGCCGCGGGAACAACGGAGGGGATGCCTTCGTAGCTGCGCGGCATCTGTGTGATTATGATACCACGGTCATACTTATCGGCAGAAAAGAAGGCATTAAAACAGAGGAGGCAAGGCATAACTGGAATATACTTGAGAAGACATCAATACCCCTGATCCAGATCACAGATTCAACAATGTTAGATACATCGCTGGTAAAGAACGCAGATGTGATCATAGACGGGATCTTTGGGACAGGTATAAAAGGGAAAATATACGAACCTGAATCAACAGCAATAGACATTATTAACGAATCAGGCGCTTTAGTGGTGTCAGTTGATGTACCTTCAGGTTTTGATCCTGATGGAGGAGAGTTTGAGAAATCTGTCAGGGCGGATCTGACCCTGACGTTCCATAGGATGAAAGTGGGCCTGCTTGCGAGTGGTGCTGGTAAATACACAGGTGAGATCCAGGTCGTTGATATTGGTATCCCAAGAGAAGCAGAGCTCTTTGTCGGGCCAGGGGATATCCAGCCGTTCCTGAGGCGAGCCCCCTCAAGCCATAAAGGCGACGCAGGCAGGGTACTGGTCATAGGCGGCGGGGCATACTCAGGCGCGCCTGCACTGTGCGCCATGGGTGCGCTGCGTGCAGGTGCGGATATTGTTACTGTGGCTGCGCCAAAAAACGTCTCTGGCATAATTGCCTCGTTCTCACCCAACCTTATTGTTCGCCAGCTTTCGGGCGATAGGCTTGTAGAGAACGATATCCCGCTTATCTCAGATCTGATAGAAAAACATGATGTTGTGGTCATTGGCATGGGTCTTGGAACAGAAGAGGATACGATCCGTGCTGTCACAAAGATAGTTCCGCTGTGCAGGAAGGCTGTGATCGATGCTGATGCGCTCGGGCCTTTCTTGCGTCCTCTGCTGCATAAGGATATCATCATTACCCCGCATGCAGGTGAAATGAAGCGCTTATCCGGCGCTTGTGTGCCAGAAGATGAAAAAGAAAAGATTAACTTTATTAAAAATTTTGCCCGGGATAATAACGTCACAGTGTTGTTAAAAGGTGTTATTGATATTATCTCGGACGGTATCCAAGTTCGCGCCAGTAGAACCGGGAATGCAGGTATGACCGTGGGCGGGACTGGAGATGTGCTTGCAGGTTTGACAGGTACTCTATTTGCAAGGCACGATGCCCTTGAGGCAGCGAGCGCAGCGGCTTTTATTAGCGGAGCAGCAGGTGATATGGCTTTTGAAGAATTCGGATACGGTCTTCTGGCTACGGATGTTATTGATTATATAACGGAGGTAATGTATGAGAGAGATTCTGGCTGATATAGAACGAAATAGAATACGAATCGTAATTAGATACGATGAAGATGAGATGGTTGTAAGACTAAAACTAAATGAAGCAAGGGAGTTATCAGAAAAATTAAATGAGCTACTCCTTGATTTTGAAGAAAGAAAAAAGATAAGGATAGATTGAATATGTTCTCACATATCCAGGATGGCAGGGCAAGGATGGTTGATATCAGCAATAAGCCTGAATCAGTAAGAATAGCAATAGCTGAAGGAGAGATACAGTTAAAATCTAAGACCGTTGAAGCTATAAAGAACAGGCAGATTGAGAAAGGTGAGGTGCTTGAGACTGCACGTATCGCAGCTATCATGGCAGTCAAGCGTACATCGTTTGTTATCCCCATGTGCCATACGATACCGATAACAAGTATTGATGTCAGATTTGACATCGGCATTGATATCATCAAAGCAACAGTTGAAGTCAAATCAACAGGACAAACCGGGGTTGAGATGGAAGCACTTCATGGTGTCAGTGTAGCACTGCTGACAATCTGGGATATGGTTAAATCTGCTGAGAAGGATGAGACAGGCAATTATCCGTTCACCAGGATAGATAATATCAGAGTTTTAGAGAAATCTAAACAATAAGCCCTGGAAAATAGGAGTAGTGATCAGGTATCTAATTAAAACGATGGGTCGAAGGAGACTGAGGGTACTAAAGGCGTTAGATACCTGATCCTACTACATTGATAATGATGGCTTTACAAGTATTTAATATTTACGCATATATTATTTGATGTTTATAATTATTATCATTATCACTATAATCATGTTAATAATTATAGAGATATGCTCTGTATGATCTCACCTGCTATACTGGTATGCATCATCTCTCTCACTTTTTCAAGATCAGATGTCTGACCCAGTACCCACATCAGTTTCACAAGAGCTACTTCAGGCAGCATATCTTCACCTTCGATAGCACCTGCTTTTAATATATCCCTGCCCGTGTCATACACGCGGTCGCATACCCTGCCGTTGATGCACTGCGATGTCATGACAACAGGTATCCCGGCATCTGTAGCATTCCTGATAAGAGGAACCCACTCAGTTGATACATGGCCAAGACCTGTGCCTTCTATCACGATACCTTTATATCCTGAGCCTGAATGGAATAATAGGGATTCGCCACTTGCTCCTGCGGCGTATTTTATCAATGCGCACTTTGGTTCAAGCTTATCATGAAGAGCAAGCTTATTCTCTCCCCGCCTGACATATGCAGATATTTTTTTTATCTCGCGGGAGGGATACTCAACGCGTCCAATTGGTCCTGAGTTTATCGACTGGAAGGCGTCGCGCCTTGAGGTATGCATCTTCCGAACTCTGGTTCCCCTGTGTATATAGCAGAAATCGTCACTTGTTGAGCCGTGCATCACCACGCAGACCTCGGCTATGTCGCTTGTAGCCACAGCAGCAGCACAGACCGCGTTCATGGCATTATCGCTGCTGGGCCTGTCCGCGCTTCTCTGGGAACCGACAAGGACGATAGGAACCGGGGTTTTGATCATGAACGACAGCGCAGCAGCCGTATATGTCATGGTATCAGTGCCGTGTGTGATTATGATACCGTCTGCGCCGTTCTTTATTTCATCATGCACGGCGCGCGCAAGCTCAACCCAGTAGGAGGGACGCATATTCTCACTCAGGATATTGTAGATCATGCGGCAGTTGTAATTTGCTATTCCCTCAAGTTGGGGTATTGCGCTCAGGATGTCCTCTGCTGAGAACTGCGATGTGACTGCTCCTGTGCGGTAATCTATCCTGCTGGCAATCGTGCCGCCTGTTGAGAGTATGGAGATACTGGGCAGATCTTTTTTCTTTTTAACGGGTATAAGAACGGGTTTAGGGATTTTTTCTTCTTTCTTCTCAAGCAGGGTTATAGATGCGGATTCACGCCTTATTCCGATATTATATCCATTTTTTAACTTTAAAACTACTTTATCCGTCTGTGAAGGCATCAGGGTTCCTTCATAACTGACACCTTCGCTCTCTATTCTGACTTTATCGTATTCTTCGGCTTGCATAACTCACTGTTCATATCTGTCAAAGATAAAAAACTATCTTAAATGAATTCCTGGTTCGTAGTTTTCAGTACTGTTATTCCCGGACTGCCGCTACCTTCAATTTTTTCTTCCCGATATGATAAAAAACCCGTTTCTTTTAATCAACCACTTCAACTGGGTAAACAATGCATGGAATCTCCCGGTATCGGTATGCGGATGCGATCTGATGTATGTAATATCGTTTTTATTGAACCACCCGAGCACCTCGCCTACTGAGTGATAGCTTTCATAGGGATTGACGTACTTATCTGCCGCATAGGCCTGCTCATGTGTGCTTTTCAGTTTTCTTCTGTAAATCGATCTTTCAACATATTCCAGTCTCCGATCAATATTCTCCCCTGCATTCAATCCTATCTGCAATCTTCTGATCCTGTGCATAAGTCTGCCGTATCGATTATATAGCCCTATGGTCACAGTCCCGCCGGGTTTGCACAGATCTGCAAGTACACAAAAACGCAGATAAGGATCACTGGTGTGGTGCAGCACTCCAAGACAGAAGACATGATCAAATCTTTTTTCTGTCCTGAGATCAGCGATATCACAGAGGCTAAACTCTACCTTCAGATTGAATCTCTCAGCAAGCTCTCTTCCCCTCTTGAGCGAGGAATTGCAGAGATCAATTGCTGTTACGCGCGCGCCGTAGTATGAGAAATAGCATGACTTCTCCCCTGTGCCGCAACCTGCATCCAGGATTTCCTTTCCTGAGAATGATTCTGGCACCAATCCTGCTGTGGCAAGGATCTTTGACATAACATTGGTATGGAGTTTGCTGATAAGGTCGCGTTCATTGCGGATAGGAAGGGAAGGGTAGGGGTATCTCTCGTATAACTGGTTTACTGAGCGCGCTGTTCTGTCCATCAGCGTATTGTTGGTTATTCTTATCTCCTCTCAAATGATTTCTCAGTCTCAAGTTGCTTCATTTTTTGTGTATAATATCTGTTGGATAACTCTATATGTCTTTTGTTCAGTTCAATATACCCCCGAATATAAACTGCAATACGAATTAATACCCAAATAAAAACTATCTGGAATACAACTATTAATCCCAACAGCAGCGCCCCTATGTAGAAGGAGTAAAATAATATTATAATCGCTAGAATCATTAAAATAAGATCTATTCCGACTGATTGTTTATTAGTATCTGTCATAATGTCTTTTAAATATTTTAAGCTATTTGAATTTTGTGGGTGGTTGGAGCCCATCCAATAATTAGACAGGATTATTAGTGGCAATTTTTTATGAAGCCACTGAGACGCAGAGGCACAGAGATATTAGTAAAACATGGCAACCGTTATTAATTTTTTCATGTTCATTTATGAACTGCGTTCATAGCCGACTCAATGGCGATTGTTTTTATATAGGCCATGAAATTTAGGAAACTACCGATTTTTTACTCTTCAAGATAATATGTAATTTGAAAAATTGGAATTATTGGATGGGCTCGGGCGGTGAAAGAAAAACAAAACTAAATATATGTTTAAACATACGTTGCTATTATGACTTCCAAGACGATAACTATACGGGAAGATATTTACAAAATGCTCTGCTCTAAATCCCGAAGCAACATTGATAAACTCAAGGATTTGAGGGGCTATGTTAGATTAAGGAATAAAGAAGTTCTTTTAAAAGAGCTATATGAGAAAAGAAGAGTGCCAACTTAATACCCTTTTTAATCTTTTATCCAGTTTCTAAAGTTTTATTAATCTTGCAACTATATTTATTCGTTGTATGCAGATTAAACTATCAAATGATTTATCGATTTGGGCGCGCCGATTAGCGCTTTACTTTTGTCTCTATGTAGTGATTATAGGTTCTCATTTATTCTTTTCAAGATTTGATTTGTGGCATACCGATGTAGACAGCGCCAGATACATGCTCAGCACCCTGATAACAAGTGAGGCTGCAATCGTGGCGCTTGTAGTAACTCTAAGTCTTGTTGCTGTGCAGCTTGCGGCTTCGTCATATTCGGCGAGGGTGATTGATATATTTAAAAGAACCCCTGATTTATGGATTCTTATAGGTGTTTACGGTATTGCTATATTTTATGGGCTGGGTGTACTGAAACTGATAGAGAGGGTAAATCCGCAGGTGAATAGCCTGTCCAATCTTGAAACTCATATATCATTCTCATATTATCTGGGTATTTTTGCGTTTATGGCTTTGGGGCCTTATATCTTGAATGCACTTAATCTGCTGAAACCTTCCACTGTAATTAACATGCTGGCAGAGGGAATAACAAAAGAAAAGACTCTATCTGCAATCAGAGATAACGGAATTAGAGATATTGATAGTGAGAATGATCCGATTCAGCCAATTATTGACTTAGTGCGCAATTCAATGATGAAATACGACTACGAGACCGTACGAGATGGGTTGAGAGCAATAGGAGATCGCGCTGAATACATATTTGAGAATGAGACCTTTGAGAATGGTGAAGAGGAAAAAATATCAGAACATATTTTTTGTCACTTTACTAGAATCGGGCTACTGGCTGGTAGTAGGAAAGATGAGTACTCCATTATAGAAGTAATAACCAACATAGGTGTAATTGGACTCATAACATCTGAACTAAAACTCAATGTCGCAACATTACTGGCAGTAGAATCACTTGAAAAAATTGGGATGGTAGCGGTTGATCATAAACTCGAAGATGCAACACAGAGAGCAGCATTTTATCTCGGTCTAATTGGAGAAAGTGCGGTTGGGCACAAATTTGAACATATAGCTTGGCGGACAGCAAAGTTACTCGGACAGATTGCGGAGATTGCGGCTAAACATAAACTCGAATACACAACACGAGTGGTCTCGTTATCTCTTAAGTTGGTTGGAATGGCTACGGCTAAACAGCAACTCAGATCTGCATCACGGAAAGCAGTAGAATACCTCGAGAAAGTTACCAAAATAGCGACAGAGTACAAACTAAAAGATATAGCAGAGCAAACAGAAAAGTCCATTAAGATAATAGATGAAACCCTTAACAAATTAGAACAAAATAAAACACTCACTCCAGCCCGAAATGCCTGGCATTCCAGTCTGCAATTGCCTGTATCTTCTTGATCTCCTCGGCTCTGCCTGGCATGGTAAAGAGGTGTTTGAACCGTCCCTGGACCTTGAGATACTCCTCAACCGGCTTTCTGTTCCTCAATTTCCTCACGTTTGTGATAGCGCCGTTCTCCATCTCGTACAGCGGCCACATCGCAGTCTCAACAGCCAGCTTTCCTACCTCTATGGTCTTTGAGCCTTCAAATCTCCAGCCTGTGCAGCAGGGCGCGTGCACATGCACATATGTAGGTCCTTTTATCTCTGCTGCCTTTTTCACCTTTTTCATCATATCCGGGGCATACGATACAGAGGCCGTAGCTACATAGGGTGAGCCGTGAGCAGCTATGATTGCAGGCATGTTCTTCTTTTGCAGCGGATTACCGAATGAGACCTTACCGGCAGGGCTTGTGGTTGTACTTGCGTATAATGGGGTTGCGCCGCTTCGCTGCACACCCGTATTCATGTATGCCTCATTATCAATGCAGACATAAATAATATCATGCCCCCTCTCAAAAGCCCCTGATATTGCCTGAAGCCCGATATCCAGTGTAGCGCCATCACCTCCGATTGCCACTACCTTGGTATTGTTCTTCTTTCCAAGTGCTTTGAGCGCTGCCTCCACACCGGATGCAACCGCCGCTGCGTTCTCAAAGAGCGAGTGTACCCAGGGTACATCCCATGCCGACTCAGGGTAAGGTGTGGTAAAGACCTCAAGACAGCCTGTAGGGCTGACCACGATACAATCAGGACCTAACGCATCAAGCACGAACTTCCCTGCAAGGGCATCACAGCATCCTGCACACCCGCGGTGACCCGGTGCAAGCAGGCTCATACCAGATCCTCCCTCAGGTCTGCATATTCGCTCTCAACAAATATTCCCTTCTCCACTAATTTTGCTTTATTAACTATTTTCATGATCGTGCTCACAGGAATATCGCGCCCTCCATGACCCAGCATAAAGCCTATAACAGGAGTACGAACACCGGCATTATACAGGCAGGCTTTTACCTCTGTACACAGGGCACCTTCATTTTTACCGATCGAGATATTCTTATCAAGGGTTATGACAACCTTTGCATTTCTCAATGCCTTTCTTATAGCTTCTGCAGGGAAGGGTCTGAATGATCTGACCTTAAGAAGGCCAACAGGTTCTCCTTCGCTTCGCAGTATATCAATAGTATCCTTAATCGTGCCGATTACAGAACCCATCGCCATTATCACAATCTCTGCATCATCAAGTGCATAACCATCAACCAGGCCGCCGTAATATCGCCCGTATTTCTCCCTGAACTCGTTTGCAACCTCATCGATCCTCTCTAATGCCGCACCCATGGCTTTCTCCTGCTTGTACCTGAACTCAGTGTATGTGCTCGGATCTGCAAACGCCCCGAACGACATGGGATTCTTAGGATCAAGCACGAACTCTGGAGAATAGGAAGGCAGGAACTCATCTGTCAGGCTCTGTTCAAGTAAAATAACAGGTTCATAGACATGGGAAAGTATGAACCCGTCCATGCATGCCATAGCCGGTAATAGTACCTCTGTATCCTCTGCGATCTTGTAGAGCTGCGGTATCATATCTGCAGATTCCTGGACATCCTCTGCATAGAGCTGGATCCAGCCCGTGTCCCTCTGCGCGATTGAGTCCTGCTGGTCATTCCATATATTGATCGGTGCACTGAGCGCCCTGTTCACTACGGTCATAACAATAGGTAATCTCATACCTGAGGCATTGAATAAGGCCTCATGCATCAGCGCGAGGCCCTGCGAAGTTGTAGAGGAATAAGTGCGCGCCCCTGCTGCACTTGCCCCTATCAGTGCTGATATGGCAGAGAACTCGGATTCTACGTTCATAGACTCACAGTCTATCTCGCCATCTGCCACAAACTGGGATAAATCCTCCACAATGTGCGTCTGTGGTGTTATAGGGTACGCTGATATCACATTGGGTCTGCATACCTTGACTGCGTGAGCAACAGCATAAGAGCCCTCTACGACAACCATTCTATTCCTCATTTTCCCTCCAGCACCATCAATATCGCTTTCTTGGGACATTCGTTTGCACAGATACCGCAACCTTTACAGAATTCATAATCTGGTTCATAATACCCGTTCTCTAACTTATAGACGATTCCTTCTGGACAATACATCGCACAAATCCCGCATTTGTTGCATAGCTTATGATCGAAAACCGGCATAAACGAGCGCCAGGCTCCAGTCTTATTGACCCGCGTGCTCCCGGGTTTAGTTACTGTCTTAATAATCAGCTTCATCGCTGTGTCTCCATAAGGTCGTAAGCTGCCTGAATAGCTTTTGCATTCTTTTCCCCGGTAGGTCCAGGGAAGCGTTCCATAACTGCGTTTATTATCGATTCAGGTCTGATAAGACCCGAAACGCCGGCAAATGCCCCGATTAACGTGGTATTGACAATGGGTTTTCCGATGAAATCCATTGCTAATTTTGTTGCATCAAGGGTTTTTATAGAAGCTTTTGTATCAAATTTGAAGGATGACGGGTTCTTCTCAGTATTTATCAATATGATCCCATCGCACTTGGCTCCTTTTTCAACGTCAACCACATCAACCAGTGTTGCATCCTGTACTATCACATAATCAGGTTCGTATATCTGGCTCCTCAGACGTATTGGTTTGTCATTCAGGCGCACAAATGCAGTTACAGGAGCACCCCTTCTTTCTACACCAAATGCAGGAAAAGCCTGGCTGTATTTCCCGTCTTCAAATGCAGCCACTGCCAGAAGTTCGGCTGCGGTCACAGAGCCCTGCCCGCCACGACCATGTATTCGTATCTCCTTCATTTCTTTTTTTCTCCAAAGATAATATATGCGCTATCTTATTTTTTAATCATTAACCATAATGGATGCCTTTCACAATTACATTAAGGTATTTATTCTTTACTATGATGTACCGCAATACTATAATTGTCCCGATCATAAGTGCCAGCAGCCCCATTATACCCGCCTCAGGACCTGCAGGTCCACCTGTAAATTCAGGATTTGTTGCCGTAAGATCAAAAAGGCCAAGCCCGCTCCTTAACGAGAAGATATGGTACTGGAAGAAGTTCCATGAATAATGAAACCCGCAGGACATTTTTAAACCACCTACAAGGTATAATAGAGCAAGGAGTATGCCGGCTATACTTACAGTGATAAACATAATTAAGGCATTGAACAGCCCGATATCAAGGCTCCATATAGATGGGATATGCAGTCCAGAAAAAAGGATTGAGGTTGTGATAACTGCATTCCTTATGCCCAGGCTATTTATCAGGTTAGGAAGAATGTAGCCCCGAAAGGACATCTCCTCCCCCAGTGCAACAAGCAGCTCAAAAATTATATATACTATCAATAGATAAAATGCGTTCGGATAAAGCTCTCCAGGTTTAATCCAGCCAAGCCATAACTCAAGTATAAATATCAAAGATATAAGGACAAAACCAAAAAGGAAGCCGGGTTTCCATGATGCACCCCATTTGAATCCGCCTTCCATATCTTTTAATATATAAAGTATAGCAATAATAAAGAGATATGCGATAAAAGCTATACCCGGGATATATGCAGATACCAGTACAATCAGTATTAAAATGAAATAAAATGCAATGCTTGCCTGTATTCCAGTTGCATCCATGTCATCTTTAGATTTCATGATTAACAAATTATTTTTCTTTGCATATTAAGGTTTACCGCCCTTATAATAATCATATATAGTATAAATTAGATTGAATTATTTTTAGTAAAGTATATCTCATTTGATAGCATAACGATGAAGTTCATTATGGCAGACGATAAACTCTTAATAACAGAGCTTGTACTAACGGCCTATCTATATAACCAGTCTGATAAGCTTGGTGTGGACGATCTTCCACAGAAGATACGGAAGCATTACTGGAATGAGAAAGAGAAAACGGTCAAACGTCCTATCTATGTCACTGAAGGCGATATAAGAGCTATTTATGATCTTGAGAACATAAAAAACAGTACGAAAATGTTGCCGTTCCTGGAGTTCGAAGAGTTCGGCTCTCAGATCAAACTGACCGTCTTTGAGCTCTGCACAAAATGGTTTGCAAAGCATGCTGAGGCGATTGAGAGTATTGATAAGAACCCCATCCTTGCTTCCTTTTTTGAGAATTATGATTCACTTCCGGTGAGCTATGAGAGAGCAAAAGTATCCAACGTACCAAAAGAGAGCGGAAGAGAATGGATAAACTCCCTTATTAAAGCCATAGAATCTGAGAAAGGATCTGAAGATATGCTGAGGCTTGTGAACATAGTCGCACCCGAGGATATCAAGCAGAATCTGAATGACCTTGTCCTCACAAAGGAGCAGGAGGATGAGATCGAGAAGATGGCAAAGGCAATCCAGTACCGTGATTACCTGAAGCGGATCGGCCTTACGGAGATAGGTAAACTCCTGTTCGTGGGCCCTCCTGGTACGGGGAAAACATCACTTGCCCGCTCACTATCTGGAAAACTGAGAATTCCCATTGTGGAAGTAAAACTCTCCCAGATAGCAGATCAGTACCTGGGCGAGACTGCCAAGAACATAGACAGGGTTTTTGAACTTGCAAAACGCCTGAGCCCATGTATACTCTTCATTGATGAGTTCGATTTCGTGGCAAAAGCACGGGCGACTGACGAGCATGCCGCATTAAAGAGGGCTGTAAATACCCTGTTAAAAGCCATAGACGAGATAAGCCTGGTAGATTACGGGGTTCTCCTCATAGGTGCAACAAACCATCCCACTATACTTGACCATGCTGCCTGGAGACGGTTCGATGAGATAGTGGAATTCACACTTCCGGATAAAGACATGCGCAAAAAGATACTGGATATCGTGCTGCGTGAGATTGAGGGTACCTTCGATACAGAGGAGATCGCAAAAATGACTGAAGGATATTCAGGCTCGGATCTGCGGTTGATCGTCAGGGAGGCTGTACTTAATGGTCTTATAACTGAGAGAACAGTACTGACCCAGCGGGATCTACTGCGCGGGGTAGGTGAGTTCAACAAGAGGATTCCGCTCAGGACAATGGATGAAGCCAGATGAAAGTGACCCTGCTTGGAACAGGCGATGCTGTAGGGACTCCCAAGATCGGGTGCTCATGCCCCGCTTGCCTTGACGCTCACGCAGGCGGAAGAAGCAGAAGGCTTCGATTCTCTGTGCTGGTTGAATCTTTATCCGGCAGGTTACTTATTGATACCAGTCCTGATCTTCGGTGGCAGCTTTTGAGAAAAGGGATTAATCGCGTTGATGGTGTGGTATGGACGCACTCACATTACGATCACTATGCAGGTTTTGTGGATTTTCACCGCATACAGAACAATGTGAACGTGTATGGATTGAAGAACACGCTTGATTATATACTGAATTATCTTAGCTTCATGAGGCCAGTCAGGCATGATGTGAGCTTTTATATGCCTTTTGAGTTAATCGGCCTTAACATAACACTGGTAGAGGTAATCCATCCACCTCTTCAGGAATCCGCTGGCGTAATCATAACAGACGGAAGAAGTAAGGTTGTGATTACAGGTGATACTACTAAAGATATACCCAAGAAAAGCCTTGAACTTATGTACCAGCCTGATCTTCTTATTGCCGATGCCATAATCCCGCCAAGAGGGAAATTGCCCAAGCATATGAATTCCCTGGAGGCGATGGAGCTTGCTTTTGAATTAGAGGCAAAGAATGTCGTGCTTACCCACTTAAGCCATAATTTCCCTCCACATGAGGAATCCATTAAAGAATGGCCACTGGGGTATGACGGCATGGAGTTTGGGTTTTAATATCACTCAATTGTTTAGCACGATTGATACCTTAAAAAGATTCTTATAATTTCTATTTCTTCGCAACTTTGCGTTTTTTGCAATTCACGATAAAGACCACACCAATCCATCGGATTTTAAGTTTCCGAAATATTTATAAGATTAAATACTCATAATGCTCATCATTAGGATAAGAATTTGGAATATAGTTGAATAGGAGATAGAAGAATTATGAAAAAAGAATTGGATAGCGATAGTTTACCAGAGGTTATAAAGTGTGTTCTGATGGCACTGTTGCTCTTAGGGATTGCTGCAGGGACAGCCATCGCGGCACAAGAGCAACCGCCTCTTCCGACATCCTACTGGGGCTATGTAACTGAGAATGGAATCCTGAAATCAGGTATCTCGATAACAGTACATGATGCTGCCGGTACGCAAGTAGCAAGCACCACAAGTAATCAGGACGGACTTTATCAGGTGACAGTGCCCTGGGACGACCCTGCCACACCCCAGGACGAAGGCGTTGTTGAAGATGAGACCATAACCATAAGGACGAATGGCAGAACAGCGACCTCAAGGAAGATCGATGAAAAAGGAACAAATAAAAATCTTGATCTGGCTGTACCAGCCGCATCTTCAGGAGACGATTCTTCAGGAGGCTCCTCAGGAAGCTCTGGCTCTTCAGGATCCTCAGGAGGAAGTGGAGTTACCTCTGGCGAAAACTTCAACAACATAGAGAAGACAGAGACCAGAGATAACAGCCTCATAGCAGATAAGCCAGTAACATATAAGTTCACCACTATCGAGGGCGGCATATATGAAATAGCTGCTACCGGAACAGAGAATGAAAACGATATATCCATAAGGGTCGAACGTCTTAAGGGGATCTCCAGCCTTGTAAAAGAGCCGGCACCCGGAACGGTATACTCTTATGTGAATATATGGGCAGGCACAAAGAAAATTAAAGAGGGCTTGATCAGATTTAATATTGAGAATTCCTGGATCACATCTAACGGCATTGCAAGCAGCGATGTGAAGCTGCTCAGGTGGGATGGCAGTACATGGATACGGCTTGAAACCGCCGAGAGATCAAAAGATGCAACCCATACATACTATGAAGCAAGGACAGAAACATTCTCTTCCTTTGCAATAAGTGGAGTGAAAGAAGATGCAGTGGCAACAGCTACACCAGGAGCAGCAGTAACAGGAGCACCTACAGTAACTCCTGCAACAACATCGGCTGCTGCAACAACCCCGCCTGTTAAAGCACCAGCGATTCCTGCATGGATAACCATGATTGTGATTTTTACGATGGCGGTGTACTTCATGGTAATGCGGAAAAAGGAGGGAGGGAAATAGACAGGACAGGGGCATTATGCCCCTGAGCATTTAGTCGTCATTATATCATGATAAAGATAGGAGGATAAAAATGAAAAAAGGAATTATAATAGGATTTGGAATATTGATTGTGTTGGTGCTGGCAGGAAATGCAAGCGCATACATTAGTTATTCGAGTCCATGGGCAGAATGTACTTATTGTCACGCAAAAAAAGAATTGACTATTAAAGGAAATTATTATAATGAAACTCACAAATTTGATGGCATTGAGGTACCAGCTACTAGTTCAAGCTGTGCTGAATGCCATACGAGCCTGACAACATTTCTTCCGTTAACTTCCATGGGTCAGAGTTACAATGCAAGTCATAGATACAATGGCACCACGCTTGCTTCTACGAGGCTTGCACCGCCGGCATGCGCAAACTGTCATACTGATGTCAGCAAAGCCAACTTCAATCTACTCACAGGCACACCGACTTACGTGACATCTACAGCATGCGAAAACTGCCACAAGCAAAAGTACGATACATGGTACAATGGAACCCATAGAATAAAATTAACAGATAAGGATATTTCCGAGGCAGCAGGTTATCCAACCCCGCCTGGCTACGGATGGGATGACATTCTCTATACAGTCGGAGGAAAGTGGAAGATAAGGTTTGTGAATACCTCTGGCTATGTTATAACAGGAACACAGGCACAGTATGATGTGGAGGAAGGGAAATGGTCAGCGTATGAATCTGGAAAAGTACTTTCATATAACTGCGGCGGCTGCCACACCACTGGCTACAATAAATCCGCTGCATCAAGGTTCGGCTTACCAGGTATTGTCGGAAACTGGACCGAGAACGGTGTAGGATGCGAGGCATGCCACGGTGCTGCAGGCAATGGACACCAGGTGGTTGTGAACAAGAGTGCAGAGCTTTGCGGGAATTGCCATACAAGAGATGCACCCACCAAGTACGACATAGATAAGAGCAGAAGACATAGGGCTCAGTACGCAGACTGGATCAACAGCGCACATGCATCCCCAAGCAAGGCACCGGTTACCACAGAATCATGCCGGAGATGCCACTCACCGTTTGATTATGCTGAAGGTAAGAGCATCACGGCTGAAACAGCCAGCGGAATTGTATGCGCGGTGTGCCACAATCCCCATGACATAAGCGATCCCAAGTATGCAGATCTAACCATACCAGGTGGTTTTGGTTATAATCCCGGCGACAACTCAAGCAAATTCGCTGATGTAAAGCCTGCAAAGGTGAGCTTCTTTAACTCAAGCGCATCAAAAGCGGCAGGTAAAGATATCTATGACATACTGACAACGTCCGCTCTCATATATGACCGGGATTCAAACTACCCTGGACCAATAAACGTGACCGGTCCGGTCTCTGAGGTGCTCTGCTCTCAGTGCCACTATAACCATGGATTATCCTATACAGGCCAGGTAAATCTGAGCCATGCAAAGGTTTATCCAACTCTTGGCCGAGAGAAAGCTACATGCACTGACTGCCACATGCCCCTGAGCAGGAAGAGCGCAACAGTATGGGACATCAGAAGTCATACCATGGAGATAAACGATGGCATTGCTTATACAACAGCCCCTACCAATAACTTCCCTGACCTCACCTGCTCACGCGGCACAGGATGCCACGTCACAAGCGACCAGAACCTGAACAAGAGCAAATATTCCGTGGTGCCTGTGGTGAACGAATGGAAAGAGAGCGCCCACAACAATTTTGATTGGAGGCCTAGTTATAGCAGCTCCTGCGCCAGATGCCATTCACCCATGAACTGGAATCCTCTGAACTCGAGCGCAACCATAACAACTGAAAACTCCAAGGGCGTTACATGCGCTATCTGCCACAACTTCCATGACATGGGTGACTGGCTTGACAAGACCAGGGCGAAGTTCGGAGAAGCAAAAGCCTATGCATGGTACGATAGAGACGGACTTCCAAGAAGGAACGCTGCCGGCGTCATAACTGGATACAGAGCCAACTATTCCATGATGGAATCCACAACAGAGCTTTGCACCAACTGCCACGTCAACAGGCCGGAATATTCAGTTCCGGGATGGGGATCACGCGGACCTCATGGCGCAGTAGTGCCGCACCAGTCGTCCCAGGGAGATATGTTCATCGGTTCCTGGAAGGAGTCGAGTGCCCTCAAGTTCGAATGTAAGGACTGCCACATGTATACAAAGACCATCGATCCCACCAATCTGACAGAGAAAGTGCTTCCAGACTCCCAGAAGGTGACTGGTCATACCTTCAAGGTGAACGCTGCAGGACTGGGAGCCCAGACAGCATGCTCTGGCTGCCATGCAGAAGGATCCATGATAGGCAGCGTGACAGAGACAATAGAGGATATCCAGACCGATATCAAGGCAAAGTGGAACACAGCGAATACCACAGTTGAAAATGCCTGGGGCACATACAACGCATACACCGGCGAAAAGAACCTGAGCAGCAAAAAACTTGCAGAGGCGTTCTTCAAACTCTATAAGGTGGATAGAGATAGAAGCTGGGGCGTGCATAATCCGATGAAGGCAAAAGAGCTCTTAAGCGATGCAGAAAGACTTGCAGACGAAGCAATCACCACGCTCGGGCAGAAGGAAGTTGCATCCACAGTACAGCTCAAGGCAGGCTGGAACCTTGTGGCTCTTAACGGTACACCGGCAGTGACCTCGGCAGCCTCGGTGATGTCATCTGTAGCAAGCAACATAACCGTGGTCTGGGGCTACAATACAGCCAACACATCGTGGGAACTGTATGATCCGACAATGCCTTCCTCGCTGAACACGCTGAAGAACATAGTGCCTGGCAAGGGTTACTGGATATATGCAAAGGAAGATGTTGAGTGGACCGCATAAGGTCCCTCAATTTTTAATTTTTCTTTTTATTTTCTATTTCTTTTGAACCAATCTTCTTAATAGAAAGGCAGCTAATATCCCGAAAAGGGGAAACATGCCGTAACTCAATTTTTTCTCATCTTCCACTCTCAGACCTGCACCTTCCCGTGTAAACGCAAGTGATGCAGGGATTCCCCACTTATCATTTCGCTCCATGGATTCGATATATATTACGTGTTTTCCAGGCGACAGGTTTGAGATATCGATCTCAGCAAAGATCTCCTCTCTCTGGGAATTAAATATCCCATCGACAGGACTCATCAAAATTTTCTCTTCTGGAGTATCGATGTAATATCTCGCACCTCTTACCTTCATCTTGTATCCAGCCACTGCAAGAGCCTTTACTATGGTCTTGTTCTCCTGCTTAAGCAGTGATATATCTTTAACGGCAGGCAGCATGTTAAATCCGATTATATCATGAGATCTGGGTACATGGCAGGCCTCACATTTCTCATTTTTATGCTCTTCATCACCTATATACACGGCATTATAATTATCCCGGGTAGCGGCATGGCAGCTCCTGCAGTCCCTCGGGGTCTTATAGCCAACTGGATGTGTCTTGATACCTTCTTTGCCACCATGACACGCACGGCAGGCGTTGTTTCCTCCGCCGTTTAAAGGCTTATGCTTTCCAAGCGAATCTATCCTTTTTTCTACAAAGCCGACAGTTCCATGGCATGAGAGACAATCTGCACCACCATCCCTTCCATCGAAGATCTGCGGAGAATGAAAGTTTTGCGGGATCCTTCCTGTGACCAGAGTGGAATTTTCCCAGAGCCAGCTTGCATTGTAGCCTTCTATGGTCTCATTTTCCATAATTTTCTTAATATCAGGAGATAGAGCAACAACCTCCTCTAAAACTACCATATTTTTTGGCTTTGCCTGGATTATTTCAGATACCTTTGCACTGAAAATGGTGATGTTCTTTGGCTGGTATCCAGGATAGTTTATGCCTGGTGTGTATTCAAAGACCTCTCCCCTTCCTGCAAAATCTTCATAGGAGTAATTCCCGGCCTGAAGCTGCAGGAAAGCCTCATCGCTTTGTATGTTCACTGCCTTTAATAAAAGGCTGAAGTTTTCTGAGATGTTCCAGCTCTCGCCCTCAAAAAGAGCTTTACGCTTCCCTGATTCTATATTTGTATGCATATCATTTTCGGTAAGGTTTGCTAATATAAGGAGGGCAGTAGTTTCATTGTATTCTTTTTTATTTATAAAATTAACCAGCTCCCTTGTATAGAAAATATCATCTTTATCTCTATCAACTCTTTCGATTACCCTGTATCTTATTTCTGGTTTTGCGTAAACATGGCACAAATAACAGGAAATTGTATTGTTCTCAGCATGAACCCTTTTCAATCTGAAGCCTTCAAACTGGATAAAGCTTGTATTTTCTGCTTTAAAAATTCCTGTGATATTAAGCACGATCGCGGGTAACTTTACGCTTGAGTTGTCTATGGTAAGATACTCCTCATACGTATAATTCCCAATTTTAATAATACTTCTATCCACGGGTACATTATCTTTGAGAATTTCGATGATCGCACTCCCTCTTACAACGGAAACCTCCAGCAGTTTTAGCCTGAATCTAAATCCTAAATCAATAAAATCTCCGGCTTTGACAGTAAATTTATTCCTCTCCCTGTCAAGTTCCACCAGCGATGTTCTATTCTTGTATATTAAAGTAGCATTTCCCCATATTTCTGAATTCTCTTTATTCAGGTGGCAGTATATGCAATTTATGCTGTCAGGCAATTCGCGCAAAGCATAGTGAGATGCGGTAGAATTCATGTTTTTGCCCTGAGTGTTCACACTATTAGCATGGCACTCCACGCAGTTGCTCCCTGTGGTGACATTAAGATTAACAGCGTTACTCGGTTTATCATTCAGGCTGGCATTCTTAAAATGGGAATATACCATGGGAGCGCGGTATTTCTGGTTTAAGGAATGGCATTCATCATTACTGCACTTCCTGGGCGATTTATATTCAGGCGGGTGTCCATCTGGCTCAGTCCCGCTGCCGTGGCAGGCCCAGCATGCACTGTTGCCGCCTCTATTTAAGCGGTAGTGTACGCTGTTATTAAATGCTGCAATATCTATTCTTTTATCCAGAGGCCCGCCTGTGGCTTTGATATCATGACATGAGGCACAGTCTGCTCCTCCTCCACCTGCGGCAACATTGTGAACAAATAAAGCGGTTGTAAGCTGTGAAGAATTACCGTGGCACTGGAGGCATGTTTTATCAGACCAATCGCTGAGGGAGTGATTAAAGAAGGCTGTACCGTCATTTGCTGCTGCAGGCATAATGCCAGTCTTATTCTGGATCTCAGGGGGAACAGGGTAAAAGGAGGAAGCATTATAGAAGTAGTTTCCCGCTGCGCCATTGCTGTAATGGCAGTTGGCGCACCAGTAGCTTGTACCGGTTATACCCTGGTTTGGCATATTTCCAGATCGAATATTCTCTGCTTTTCCTAATGCCTTTTGATCATGAAGAGTATTTCCGTGGCAGTAATCGCAGCTTGATTGCTGGCTGGCATTGCTCCAGTACGCTGGCTGTGAGCCGTTCCACAGGGCTCCAGAATAGGGATTTGTGCTGTGGTTAACAGGTGCGGGTATGATCGGGGCCTGGGCAAACTTAATAAGTCCACTTCCCTGGTGGCAGGAGGTGCAGTTTGCAGCAGAAAACGGTAATCTAAAGCTAAAATTAGAGACATGACAGCTTCCGCACAGAGTAGCATTTATGCCCTGATAGCTTCCGTTCGGTAATACATACTTGATACTATGAACATCTGAAGGCACCTCTGCATGGCATCTTATGCATTCAACCTTTCCAGCATGTTTATTCTTCTGTATCCTGTCATTTAAGTGACAGCTATTACAGAAACCAGAGTTCGGTACGGGTCTGGTTATATTTGTTCCGTGCAGCTTATCCTGCCCATGGCAGTTTGTGCAGTCTGGGCGGCCAGCAGGATGCAATGGATATATGAAGGTGATATCAGAGGTATGGTTGCCTACCAGCATGTTGTTCGGGTTCTGCATCACATCCTTATAAACAGTCGATGAGTTCTGGTGGCAGTATGCACAGTATCCTTCTCCCGGAGGTATGCCAAAACCCGCATTCCTGCCGTAATGGGCTGCGCTGGCACTGGCGCTATACTTAAAAAGAGACGAGGTCTTGCTGTGGCAGTCATAGCACTCAACATTCACAGAGATATTGGCATTTTTCAGATGATTGTTAACTCTAAGAGCGCTCCCTAGCTCATGACAATCCTCACATGTATAGGTTGATACAGGGCCATGGACGCTTGAGGTGTTCACATTATAGTGGCATCCTGTGCAGTCACTGCTGGAGAGACCACCATCGGTTGTATTGATATTTATATGAGATCCAAAAAAAGAAGCGTTAATTGCAGGATAAACAGGAGATGGGATCGGCATATCAGACGCGTGGCAATCCATGCATTCTTGCGCATCACCAATATACATAAAAAAAAAGGCTACCAGAAATAATAACAGCGTTTTTTTCATCATATCAAACAATGAATAATGGATTTATTTAAATAAATAGATTTTGAAATTATCATCATTAGTATACTGAGAAAATTATTGAGCCCATCCAATAATTCCAATTTTTCAAATATATCAAAAAACACAGAGGTTACAATCAGGATTTCTTAACCTGTTATCCCGTCTAATTATTGGATGGGTTCTTCAGTATTAGAAAAGCTATATAGTTCACCTAGAATAGTAACATTATATATAAATAATACCATTTGATGCTATCATGAAAGCAAACGAAGTAATTTTTAAACTTAGAGGTTAGCATAGATGAACGTGATTAGAACAGCAAGCAAATGTTCCTTCCTTGATAACGAATCCATAGAGCACCATGAGACATACATGGGAAAACGAATCAAACGTGGGATATTCAGGTCAGCTAAAGGAATCTTGATCAATGCTGATGTTCAGGGAG